>JBMYXX010000144.1:0-7492 GCA_049608805.1 Flavobacteriales bacterium
GATCTTTCATCAAAGCGATAAGCGGAGAAACCACCACGCAAATTCCATCATTACACAATGCTGGAACCTGAAAACAGATAGATTTCCCTCCGCCAGTTGGGAGTAGGGCAAGCGTGTCTTTGCCATCAAGAACTTCTTGAATTATCTCGCGCTGTTGCGCACGAAATGTGTCAAATCCCCAATATTGTTTTAAGATGGATTCTGGAGTGGTATTCATCTACGCCAAAGTTATGAGGAATAATACCTTAGCTAAGCAAATCCAGCATCATGAAAAGATTTCTTTACACTGTTTTGTTTACCGTAGTGGCAACTCTGAATATATCAGCTCAGGAGTTAGTGGAAATTGACCTTACCACTGGGCAATTTTTAAATGGAGCGGGAGCAATTGACTTTGTAAATGGCCGATTGGTAATAGCTGGAGCAGGAGAGTTTTACTCGCCAACATTTGGAACTACGTATGCGGCTACCGTGTTGATTTCTGACGATAACGGTAATACGGTCTATCGCGAAGACATGAACCAGTCTGGAAATGAATTTGGCAGCCTAACCACCCTTGAAGTTCTTGACGAGAGCACGTTCTTAGTTTCTGGAAGTTTTAACAACACTCTAACAAGGGTGATTTGGAAAACCCTGGATGCGGGTGAAAATTGGATTGAAGTGCATTCTGACATTGACGGTCAGTCATTCAGATGGGTTAAAGATATCGAGTGCTTTGGGAATCAGTGCCTTGCAGCAAGCTCAAGCAACAAGGTATTTAAGTCTAATAACGGTGGGTCAACTTGGTATGAGTTGAGTCCTAATGTTTCTACCTTGCAGTTTAACGAAGTTGTTACTCAAAACGGTGTCGATTGGTATATCAGTTCTTTCAATGAACTTTTGCATTATTCTGATGCAAATGGTTTCTCGACTATTTTCGACCCAGCTACAGGACTACAGCGAATAGTAGTGAATCAAGACGGTTCTTATTTCATTACAGCTTATGATGGGAAAATCTATCATGCCAGTAATCCATATGGTACTTGGGATTCTATTCAAGTGCCAACCGATGAACGGATAGTGGATGCGTGGGCTGACGGCAATGGGGTTGTTTATGCATTGCCTGAAGGAAACGAGGTGTATTATTCTGAGGATGGAGGACAATACTGGTATTATCAGGTTTCCGACCAAGGTAATAACAACAATGATCTTCACTTTGATAACGCCACTGGACAAGGATATATAGCTGCGCAAAAGGCGTATCGTATTGAAGCTGGTGTAGGAGAATGGTTGCCCTGGGTAGAAGTAGTTGATTTGCCAGATACGGCATGTATTGAACAAGACCTAACCCTCAATGTATACGGGAACCCGAACTGGCAATATGAATGGTTTATAGATGACTCATTAGTAGATACGGGAATAAATCCGACTATATCTTTCAATTCAGAGGGTTCGGTTAATCAGTCCTTGCATTTAGAAGTAAGCTATAACGGTCAGACCAATGTGATTGATTTGGATAATCAGTTTGTTCTAGAGCCCACTACGACTTTGATAAATCAACCGACACTGCTTGATGACACGCTGTGTATGCATTCAGTTGGAGTGATTACCCTACCAGCTAATGATGGACTCACAGTATATGAAATATATAATGCCGATACGTTATTAGCAGGACCATACGATGTGCAGTACAATGTCGAGGTATTTGAGTCGTCATTTTTTAATCTGGACAATCTTGAGGTTCGGGCCACAAGAACCAACTATTGTGGCGAGCTAACGACTGTTGTTCCGATTGATTATTACGTGGAAATTCCGATAGGTGAAGCTGATGTTTCCGTTCCAGAATGGGTTTGTACTGGTGAAGCACCCGAAATTGAAATACAAACACGGGATGAGTTTATTTATGTATTCGATCAGGATAATGCTTCTACATCCTCGATCACTGGAACTGGAGGAATAGTAGAAATGCAATTACCTCAGTTTTGGGTACAGTATGAGGAAAGTAACCTTTGGATAGAAGCAACGGCCCCGAGCGGCTGCTCATTGGAAATAGGACCTTTTATAATGCGAGAAGATTCCATCAAAGCGCAGTACTATATGGAGTCTAGCGTAATCGTAGATTCTTTAGTAAAGCAAATCAGCAATGCATGGGGAGATACGTTTTATTGGGATTTGCCAGGGGCGAGTATTTTGTCAAGTTATGATACGGTTCCTGAGTTCTCATATCCAACCGAAGGTGATTACGTGGTTACCTTATACGCTAGTACTGAACACGGATGTGCAGATACCCTGATTCACGACATTAGTGTATTCAACCAAGTAGATGTGCTGTCAGGAATTGATACGTGCTCTATTGATACTATGAACGCTCCGTATTTAAACTACAGTTCGGGCGTCTCAAATCCGTTTTACAGATATAACGAGGACCGTCTGAGTGATAATCATGTCGATGCAGACGGGAACGTTTATCTAGTCGGGTGCAGGCGCGCTAATGTTACCATATACTATAATGGTGGATCCGGACCCAATGCTTTTATCCAAAAGTACGATGCGTTTGGAAACCTGCTTTGGGAGAAAATTGAAACATCAGCTGGTGCAGGTGGAGAAGACTATCATATGAGTATGTGTACGGGTATTGATGTTGACCCTCACGGCAATCTTTATGTGACAGGAACTCATAGCCATGGCGATGCTGGTGATGTTGATCTTTTCGAAGAATATGAGGTTCACCCAAATGTGCCTTGGAGCACTCATTATTGGTCATGGTTAGCCAAGATTTCTCCTACAGGAGAAATCTTATGGGTTCGTTTGATAGAACGAGATTATACTGGGGTGCATGCTGGAGTTATTGCGTCAGATGTTTTCTACGTTAATGACGGAAGAATATTAGTGTCAGCACTTGAGGCAAGGACATCAGGAGAGCCTCATTCCATTCTGGCATTCGATTCTGCAGGGACAATAGTCAATTCTGCTCCATTTGGTGGTTGGGGCATAGGTAATGGTTGCTCGGTAATTTCACGTAGACCCTATTCAGTTGTGGCAAATTATGAAAATATGCAAATTGTTTATGGGCCAAAATTTGAAGGTTTGACAAACGGATCAGTCAGGCTAAAAGGAGATTTTATAAGTTGTGAAGGCGAAATTTTCGGTTCCAATGTTTTGGAAGGTCACGGCTTTGTTCATGCAGATTTGGCTGCGGATTTAACTTGGTCAGATGCCAGATTTAAAATTGAAGGGGAACTTATTGGAAGCAGTGCATTTGACGTAAATGGCTTTGAGTTGCCCATAGTAGTTGAGGATCAGGAAGGCAATGAGTACATGGCTTTTGACTTTTGGGGAAATTTCTCTATCGGAGGAAGCTCCTTTGAAACCACAAGAGAAGGGACGGCACTCGCCAAGCTAAATGAAGATGGTGATTTGGTTTGGTTGTTTGCGGATACGTTAAACTACGCTGAGTATTCTAATCCCTTCAACTACAGTCAGCAAGTAACTAGTATCGATATCGTAAACAATAACCAAGGAATTCTACTTAAAGGAAACTATTTACGAATGGCTAAGTTTTCCGGAATGAACGGAAGCTTTGCACAGTACAATAACGAAGAAAAGAACGCCTACCGTGGAAGATTCTTGAACTACTATGACTTAGATGGGAACCTAATATGGAGCAAGAATCTGAAAAATGACCACATTGACTTTAGTTTTTGGAGCAGTTCGACTCATGGGTGTGGAGATGTTGAGTTTTATGATCAGTTTTCCACCTTAGTTGATTCTGCAACCAATGAGTGGCAGGCACAGGTGGTTTTTACTAAAATGAGTTTTGATTGTTCTGGCTCATCGCCCTGTGACACTAGAACAATAAATATGTTGTCGGCCGATCAAATGGTTTGTTCTCAAGACACAATCACCTTACAAACATCGATTGTTGGAAGTTTAGATTCATTGCGATGGCATGTTTATCAAAGTGGGCATTTTGTACCATTGTTTGGTGGTGGGACTTATGAACATGAGACCACAGATTCTTTGGTGCTCTTTGATGTTCCCAATCAGTTTGTCCAGGAAGTTTTTAGATTGACCGGCTATTATGATAATGGAAATGAAACTCACTCAAATGTGGTTCAGATTTTGTCAGAACCGGAATTCGAATATGAGAATCATTTCATTAATTTGACATGTCCATCTGTTAGGCTTTACCATTCAGATACAGTGGATATTCTAATTGATGGAGTTTATGTGGCAACTTTGCCAAATACGTATACTCAAGTTGATACGTTACTTCACCCTCACTTAATTCAATTAAGATACTTGGGTGGATGTGACTATGTTTATTCAGATTCAATACAGTTTATTCCTAATGGCGTTGAGATAACGGAACAACCTCAGGATGTATTTGTGAACCAGAGTTCGACCGATGCTACCTTTGTAGTAGAAGGGCCAAATATTGATCAGTATCAATGGCAGCAATCATCTGATAACATTAATTGGAATGATTTACAGAACACCTTGTTTGGACCAGTTCAAGGTGTTAATACAAATAGCCTGCAGCTTGTTGGGAACTCAACGCTTATACAAAAAGCTGGGTTTTACTTCAGAGTAAATGTTGAAAACGGAAATTGTCAATCGGTTTCAGAATCAGGTCAATTGGTAATGAGTACTGGACTTACTGAAAACTCTCTTTTACAATTCACCGTATTACCCAACCCAAATGTAGGAAGGTTTGAAGTCAGAGTAGAAAACCTTGCCCCCTTATTACTTGAGTTGTTTGATTCCATTGGTAAGAAAATCTATTCTGAAAGGATTGAGGAGTCTCATAGGATATCAGTCAATCTTGAATCGGGAGTTTACTTAGCAAAAGTTACTAATTCCGATGGAAATTCTGCTACAAAGAGGGTAGTGGTAAGGAGCAATTGATTTACTTGCCAGTATCAGTGGTTGTCCAAGCGTGCGCAGGAAGAGAAAACAGTGCTTTTGTGTTTTTCCAGGTTGATCGGAATAATTCGGATTGCCGATAAGCTTCAAGCGCTTCTTCAGAATCCCATTTACTAACGGTGAAGAAAACGTACGGTTTGTACTTGTCTCTAACAAGTTCAACGCTATTGCAACCTTCAAATGCTCTGATTTTTGGTCCTGTTGTGTCAAACATGGCTAGAAATTCATCTACCAAGTGCTCCTGAAAATTGAGTTGAACTAATCTTGTTATCATCTGAATGTTACGCTTATTACATCCTCATGCTTCACGCCTAATAGTTGTGCCGCGTTGGATCTGTTAATGGCTATTTCAAGTAAACCTGAAGCACCAAATAAAGCCATTTTTTCGCCAGTTGGTACGTCTGAGTACGATTGGTACAATTTGTTTATTACGTGTTGTTCCTTTCTGAACCTAATTTCGAAAGGTCTTCCTTGTCCAACAGTGCTCCACAAATTCTTGTCAATGTTGGTTACAATGTTCCCAAAAATGTCAATATGAACTGCAACACCTCTAATGGTTGGTCCATCAACAGCAGGGGAGAAAGCAACAATTTCATTTTTGATTTGCGAAGGTCTTCCTAGTATTTCCATAATTCCGCCTTGCGCTAAATGGCAAGCCGCAACTGCAAAAATGTCTCTTGTAGGGAAAATGCTAGAGCCAGCAGATTGCGTAACTAAACTCAAATCGCAAACCTTAGTCGGTTGCTGATTAAACATAAGCGGAAACATTCCGTTGTCTGCACCAATAAAAAACTGGCCTTTGTACTCAATTGCTAAATGGTCAATTCGCTCGGTTCTGTTTGGGTTAACACCAATCAAATGAACGGTTCCCTTCGGGAAATCGGCATAAGAATTTCTAACCATCATAGCTGCGCCAGGCACGTAAAACGGTTTTATCTGATGAGATAAGTCAATGATTTTCGCCTGCGGAAAAAGCCTCAGAATGGTACCCTTCAGCACACCAACATAGTGGTCTCTTGTGCCCATATCTGTAGTGAGGGTAATTATCGACATCTGTTAACTAAAAGGCTTTTTTTGCGTCCTCTTCTGAGGGCAATTTCTGTTACTTTGTGAGCGTTCCAAAACTACGTAATAAGCGCCCGAAAATTAATGTCGAATCACCAAAATAATAGAGTCTCTTGAGCGAGAAAACGCTGAGCATTGATCCAATACCTCCTTTAGATTTATTCGGGGTGAATGAGCGGAAGCTTAAGGTCATATCTAGGTACTTTCCTAAGTTGAAGATGGTAGCGCGCGACCAAAAGGTTAAGCTTTACGGTGATGAGCCATCAATCAAGGAGTTTGAAGTAAAACTGAAGCAATTATCGGGTCATTACAACAAACGTGGTAACCTTCCTCTAAAGGAAATTGAACGCATATTATTGAGCGATGGTCCTGAAACGGAAAAGCTTGATGAAAGCGTTTTGGTTTACGGCCCAAACGGGAATTTGGTAAAAGCCAGAACCAATAATCAGAAGAAAATTGTTTCGGCTGTAGATAAGAACGACATGGTTTTCGTGATTGGACCAGCAGGCTCTGGTAAAACTTATACAGCCGTTGCGTTAGCGGTTAGAGCCTTAAAGAAGCGCGAGGTTAAACGAATTATTCTCACCAGACCAGCAGTAGAAGCAGGAGAGAGCATTGGTTTTTTGCCTGGAGACATGAAGGAAAAACTCGACCCATATTTACAGCCATTGTATGATGCGTTGATGGATATGCTTCCAGCAGAGAAACTTGCCAAGTTTATGGATACGGGAGTAATTCAGATTGCACCGCTTGGATTTATGCGTGGTAGAACATTAGACCATGCCTTTGTGATTTTAGACGAAGCGCAAAACGCAACTGATGCGCAAACCAGAATGTTCCTCACAAGAATGGGCAACTCTGCCAAGTTTATTATTACTGGAGATGTTACTCAAATTGACCTTCCTAAGAAGGTGCAAAGTGGTCTCAGGAATGCTTGGAACATGCTTAAAAGTGCTAAAGGAATTTCCTTCATTGAGTTGAAAGGAACAGATATAATCCGCCATCCATTGGTTAAAAGAATTGTTGACATTTACGCTAAGGCTGACGAAAAATGAATGAAGCTTTGAAACTACCAGAAACACTAACAAAAACCGACTTCACGTTCCCAAATCAAACCAAGGTTTACAAAGGGAAAGTGAGAGATGTTTATTCCATTGGCGAAGATTTATTGCTGATGGTAGCGAGCGATAGAATCTCAGCATTTGACCACGTTCTACCTAAGGGAATACCGTTTAAAGGTCAGGTACTTACACAGATTGCCGCTAAGTTTTTGCGTGCTACGGAAGATATTGTTCCAAACTGGCTTATAACGTTGCCAGACACTTCTGTATCGCTTGGTTACAGATGCGAAACGTACCCGATAGAAATGGTAATTCGCGGTTATTTGGCGGGACATGCATGGCGCGAATACAAAGCCGGGAAACGGATTATCTGCGGAGTTTCAATGCCTGAAGGAATGAAGGAAAACGATAAGTTTCCTGAGCCTATTATTACACCTGCAACAAAAGCAGAAGAAGGCCATGAT
>JBMYXX010000145.1:0-7474 GCA_049608805.1 Flavobacteriales bacterium
TCCGATTGAGAAAAACCTTCTTGAAAGAGCACGAGCGTAAGAAGTTGGCGAAGGCATAATTGGCCTTGGGCGTTCCCCCGCAAACGTAGACTGAGCGAAGTCGAAGTCTACAGCGCGGGGTCGGGCTGTCTACTAAATCTTTTTCTGCACTTGCATTTCGACTTCGCTCAATGTCCGTTGGAAAAAGGATACCGCGTCCATCCCTAACGCGGGTTGGTCTGTAAGTCTGCTTACAAACTGAAATCCCTTAGATTTGAAATGAACAGACTATGGGGTTACTATTTGTGTTGATTTTTCAGCTGATTTTGATTGGCATTCTTGGCTTAGTTATATCTGGCATTGCCACATCTTTTGCTTATTCCAAAACTCGCAAAAAACGAAAGCGCAAACTGTTTCTCTCGGCAACGGTTCCGTTTATCGGTCTTTATTCACTCTACTTTCTAACGCTTTTCAGCTCAATAATTGTCTCGGAACAGAAGCATATTGACATCGGTATTGGCGATGCTTGGTATTTGCCTCTTCCCGAAGATTGCGAATTCTTAATGATTGATGTTACAGATGAAGCGGATATCATTTTCCGGCAGGAGGCAATTGTTAGCCGTATCTCACACATGCAATTGGTTGGCACAACTGCATATTTGAAGCTTGTTGGTGGTCGCTTAGCAACTTTCGATTTCGAAACGCGCAACTTGTATGATTATCATTCGGTTGAGGAAATGATAGAAGAAAATGAGTTGAGTGATTTTGAATTACTTGAAGTAGATGATTTTTATTCAAATCAACGATGGAAAATTGCTGGAGCGGAAACTCTCTTGGGAATGTTTTTTTCTGTTTTAGGAAGCCTCATCATTGTTTGTGCTTTCAGCTTTCTTGTTCTAAGAGATTGGCAATCTCGAAATTCAGTTCAATCAGTCTAATCTGTGTTCTATTTCCGACCTTTGCGCCATGCTTGAAGACAAAGACAGAACAGAACTCAGCGATTTAGGCGAGTTCGGATTAATAGATAAGATTGCAAAGAGCGTAAAGCTCAATCAGCCTAGTTCCATCAAAGGAATTGGAGATGATGCTGCCGTTATCGGAACCGAGAAAAAGAAAACCTTGGTTTCTACCGATTTGCTAATGGAAGGCATCCATTTCGATTTGAGCTATGTGCCGCTAAAGCACCTTGGCTACAAAGCGGTGGCGGTTAACCTTTCCGACATCTATGCCATGAACGGAAAACCAACTCAGATTACAGTTTCGTTGGGGCTTTCTAGTCGGTTTTCGTTAGAAGCAATTGACGAACTCTACACGGGAATTCTTCTCGCTTGCGAAAAGTATAATGTCGATTTGGTTGGTGGAGACACCTCAAGTTCTGCTGCTGGTTTGGCCATTAGCGTTACTGCCATTGGCGAAGCTTTAGAGGAGAACATTGTTTATCGAAACGGTGCGAAAGAAACCGACCTTATTTGTGTTTCTGGAGATTTAGGCGCGGCATACATGGGACTTCAATTATTGGAGCGCGAAAAGCAGATTTTCAAGGAGAACCCAGACATTCAGCCAGACCTTTCTGGACATGATTATGTGTTGGAACGCCAGCTTAAGCCAGAAGCGAGACCAGACATTATCGATATTCTAGAAATAGAGAAGGTGAAGCCAACCGCAATGATGGATATTTCTGATGGACTGAGTTCAGATTTGATGCACATCTGTACGCAAAGCGAAGTTGGTTGTAGAATTTATGCCGAGAAACTTCCAATTGATCATACAACTCAAATCGCTTCGGAAGAGCTAAACATCGATACTACAATTGCAGCTTTAAATGGTGGCGAGGACTACGAATTGCTCTTTACTGTTGATATTGCCGACCACGATAAAATCAAGGAAAACCCTGCGATTAGAATTATTGGGCACGTAACGGATAAGGGCGATGGTTACAACTTGGTTTCTGCCGAGCAAGCCATTCCGCTACAAGCGCAAGGCTGGAACCATTTAGAAAGCTAGGCTTTCTTTACAAACTCAGACTTAAGCCCCATAGCTCCAAAGCCGTCAATTTTGCAATCGATGTCGTGGTCGCTATCAACAAGCCTGATATTCTTCACTTTAGTTCCTGCTTTTATTGGCCCTTTAGCGCCTTTTACTGGCAGGTCTTTAATTACAGTTACAGAATCTCCATCCTGAAGCAGATTGCCGTTGGAGTCTTTCACAACAAAGGCGTTTTCCGCTTCATCGTCCTCTGGGTTCCATTCATGCGCGCATTCTGGGCAAGCAAAAAGGGAATCGCTCATTGGGTAACCGTAAGGAGATTTACACTCAGGACAAGGTTTAGAATCGGCAGACATTTGCTGGTTTGTTTGTTGGGCGGCAAGGTAAGTATTCCGCACAAGCGTATCTTGGCGGCATGTTAAAAATTAACTGGTCTAAGTTCAAAAACGAACGGGGCACAATGCTTTTTCTGGTTGACCTTACCATGGTCAACTTGGTCATCATCAACCTATTGTACATTCTCTTTGAATGGAATTTTACAATTGATGTAAGCAACGAGTTTATTCACACTTACGCACCAGCATTTTACGATTGGTACAACACACATTTACACAAGAATTTTTATAGGTACGATCTCTATTTCGTAGCAGTATTTGCCGTTGAGTTTTGTGTGCGATGGTTTTTTGCTGTGTTCCATCAGAAGCACCATAAGTGGTTTTTCTACCCATTCTTGCATTGGTATGATGTGCTTGGACTGATTCCGTTAGGGCAGTTCCGTATCCTGAGAATTTTTCGCGTTGGGAGTATGGTTGTTCGGTTGCATAAAATGGGAGTAATTGACTTGCGCGAGTCGTATTTGTTCAGAATTTACCTGCGCTACAGCGGAGTTATTGTCGAGGAAATTTCCGACCGAGTGGTGGTGAATGCGTTAAACGGAGTTCAGGATGAATTGAAGCACGGAACACCCATTGTTAGCCGTATTATTTTAGAAGTTGTTCGTCCGCAGAAAGAAGTTTTGGTAGAATGGCTTTCGAGTAGAATTACTTCAGCAAGCGAGCAGCACTACGAACGATACCAAGAGCAGCTGCAAGCTTATGTAAACAAGAAAGTGGCCGAGGCCGTTCGGAACAATTCCGAAGTAAGCGACATTTCACGCATTCCGTTGGTGGGCAGTACAATTACAGGGAAGCTAGAAACCGCTGTTGCGCAGATCACCTATGCAGTTATTGAGGGCATGATGAAAGACCTGAGCAGCAAGGAAAACTCTCAGGTTATTAGCGAACTGGCTGATGTTACTATGGATATGATGCTCTTGCAAGAAGAAGATGAGGAACTCAACCGCATGAGCGTGGAAATGATTAATCAGAGCATCGACATCATCAAAGAACAGGTAGAGGTAAAACGTTGGCAGGAAGCGGATTAGTCCTTCACGCAGCGGCAGGCAAATTTGTACATCTGGTCAGTACCATTTCCTCCTCCATATATTCGTCCGGATGGGCCATTCTGGAAGTAAAACATTCTATAGTAATCCTCGCCACTGTACTCTACAATAGAAGAACTCCAATATTCACCTCTTTCTCCCAATAATTCGAAAGCATTGTCCTCATTGTTCCAATGCCCAGACGGAAGAGCCGAGAAACCGTATTCATCATCAAACGAACCGGCACCGAACCATATTGTGTCGGCTTTTAGGCTTTCGCCAGCAATATTATCTCCACCAACGGCATCAAATAGCTCTTGCACCTCAGCATCTGATGGAATGTGCCAATTGGTTGGACAAATACTTTGACCAACTGCTTCCTGCCAACTATATAACCTTCCGTATGTCTCACAATTACTTGCAGCATTGTTGTAACATACGCCCGCCCCGGCATAGTTGAGATTCTCGGCCATCCACACCTGATTACCTATGCAGACAGTTTTGTAAACCTGCCCATCGCGCGAGTCAACAATTGTGTCTTGGCAGCTTTCATATTCATAATCCTCATCAAAAAACTGCCGGAAATACAATTCCCACCCACTTGGAGTTTCCACTATTTGGGCAAGCATAGCAGCCCTGTCTCTCCCGAACCCATCGGGAAGTAACTCAAAGTGTTCTTCGCCTGCTGGGTCTAAATGTGCTACTCCAGTAGAGTCTCCGTCCGAGATTAATCCATTGATAAGATTCAACTCCATGTCTCTACAGAAGATATTATCCACAGGAGCGGAAACCCCATCCGTACCAGCATACCCGTAATACGTAGCCAACCCCTTCGACCGCCATGCTTCTGGTAAGTTATTCTCTGTTGGACCATCGGCTGTATGGCCGCTAAAACAATGATTTCCCATTAAAACGGCATCGGTCAAATCAACATTCAGTTGGCGGATGTACTCTTCGGTAACGAGGATGGTGTAACGAAAATACACGGAACCATCGCTATGGAGGTTGACGTGAAGCCCAATCTCAATCTGACCATTTTCGAGTTTATCTGCTGGAATATCATGGTCATTTATTACGGTATTGATTATGTCCTCTGCTGATAGGAGATCTTCTGTGCCGATATTTTCGGTCACGAACTCTAGGAAAAAGCCATGCTTCACTCCATGAACGTCAAGAATAATCAGCCCGTAATCGCCCAATCGATTTAGGTCGTTTAACTCTACTTGGCCGTCTGTCTCAATATCCACCTCTATACCTGAATTATTTGCTTCCAGAGCGTTTCTGATGTTATTTATTCCACTTGTTCCGTAGCCAAACACCTCAGTGTACGGAATAAGAACCAGTGCTTTCTTGTTTTTTATCTCCTTAGATTGTGTTGATGCAAACCTGTAAGACGCAAGACCAGTATCCATACCACCACCCCGCCTCAGGTGTTCTCCATTCTGCCGTACCGGGATAATATTGATTGGAGACTTGAGGCCATTGCTGAATTCGACCTCAAAAAACTCGCGGTTATGCACCCAGCCACCACCTACATCCGCTTGACCGACCAACCACTCACGCATGGCGTTGGCGGCTGTAAGCGAATCTCCTGATTGTTGGAATTCATTGTTGTAAACGATGCCCGCATTGTGCATCACATTTATGTTGGTGGTGAGTTTTGTAATCAGTTCGTTAGATGGCGGGTTGTCATCGTTTTTCTTGCAACCTGCAATGGTGATGGATGCTGCTAGGAACAGCAGGAGAAACCGTTTCATAATGAGGGAGTTGAGGTAAATACAACTCTAAAATAGAAATTCAGGATTGATCAGAGTACAATACTGATAACAGTCACATCATCAATCTGCTCTTCTCCGCCTTTCCAATCTTCAAAGGTTTTGTCAATGGAGCTGAACTCGCCAGCAATGGCCTTTTCACGGAACGTTTCTCGCATGCGCTTGCTGCCCAGCTTCTTGTTTCTCGGCCCACCGAACTGATCTGCAAAGCCATCTGAAAATAGGAATAGGCGGTCGCCCTCGTCCAATTCAACTTGTTTTTCCGTAAACGGACCAGCATCAAAGAAACCACCAATAGAACGCCTATCTGCCTTCAATTCAAACATGCGTTTGCCGTTTTGTTCTTCGCGCAGATTGGCATTACGTAATTCTTCTTTTGCTGTAAGAACCCAAAGCGCATTATGAGCACCTGCATAAGTTACTGTTCTTGTTTTCGGGTCGATGGCAACCAAGCAGATGTCCATACCATCTTTCACGCTTCCACCACTTTTTTCAAATGCTTCTTCCACATGGTCGCTCAGCCGTTGTAGAATTTTGGCTGGAGAAGTCAGCTTTTCTTCCAAAACGGCCTTGTTCAACCCTTGAAAACCAACCATACTTACCATGGCGCCCGGAACACCATGGCCTGTGCAATCAGCTGCAGCAAGAAAGATGGTTCCTCCTACCGTTTCCATCCAGTAGAAATCGCCCGAAACAATGTCTTTTGGTCGGTAGAGAATGTGAAAATCAGAGAAGTGTTTGGCAAACATTTCATCCTTTGGGAGTATGGCCGTTTGTAGATTCTTAGCGTAGGTAATGCTATCGGTAATGTGTTTGTTTTTCTCTTCAATAACTTCCTTTTGTTCGGAGATGTGCCGGTTTTGTTCTTCCAAAAGATTGTTGTCACGTTCCTTCCGTCTATAGCTTCGGAAAAGGACAAAAAATAATGCAATGCTCATCAGGCCAATCACGAAAGTTGCCAAACGAAGTTGCTCTTGCCGTTGAATTTCGGCCTGCGCCAATGCTTGTTTTTTCTCGTGATCTATCCTCTCAGAAACCAGTTCAATGTCGCTTTCCAAAACAGCCTTTTGTGTGCTGTCCTTCAGCTCGATTAAACGCTCCAGAAAAAACTCGGCAGAGTCTGTTTGGTGCAATCGGCCATAGCTCTTGGCTAAACATTGGCAATTGGAAGTTTTCCATTCCAACTGGTGCTTTACGGAAAGGTTATACGCTTTCTGGCAATGCTTTAGGGCAAGTTGGAGATTTCCGCCCTCTTCCAGTTGCAACTCTCCAAGGTTGGACCACACCATGGCAATTCCCCATTGATTCTCAAGTTTCTCGTAGATTTTCAATGCTTCGCGATAGAGCGAATCGGCTAATTGTGCGTTGCCAAGTTTCAGTTCCACCAGGCCAAGGAGGTTCTGTGCGCTTGCCACATAACTCTCTTCATTCATTTGTTTGCGCAGTTTGAGTGACTGCCGCGCAAAATTTCTTGCCTTGAGGTACTCCGCTTGCTGCCAATAAATCAAAGCCACATTGTGTAACGAGTTTGCCAAATAGCGACTTTTTTTGCCTTGCAGGAGTTGGAGGTTCTTAGCATGATATTCGAGGGCTTGCTCTAGCAATCCGCGTTCTTCGTAGAGAATACCGATGTTGCCATTCACCATGGCCTGCAGGTTGCTGTCTGCCAGTTCTTCTGCCAGTTCTAGCGACTTCAGATAAAACTCCATGGCCAACGTTTCATCCTTTAGAGAGCTGTGGCACAGCCCGATGTTGTTCAACGAATACCCTTCGCTCAGTTTTTTGCCGAGTTTGCGTTGCATTTCTAACGCACGTTGATGGTTTTCGATTGCCAGTTGAGGTTTGCCAATGAACCATTGTGCCACACCGATTAACACAAAACTGCGTGCCCGAACCGAGTCGTATGTTGCCAAGCGTAAGGCTTGGGTGGCAAGTTCTATGGCCGAATCGGGGTGAGAAAATTGCACCCTGTTTGCTGTTGCGTTCAGTTCAACGGCTGTCTGCCCAAGGCAATTGAGTTGCGCCAAGGTCAAAATCAGAAGAAAGAATGTCCGAATAGCGTAACGGTGCATTTTGTTTTTCTAAAGAACTAAAAGATGAAAGTAAACTTTTTGATGCGCAGAGCTTTGATTTTCTTGGTTGTGTCAGCCAGCCGGTAGCCCAAATCGTTTCCATATCTTTGTGCCTTAGATACCACCATGAGTGACGCTATAAAGCACGAATGCGGAATTGCAATGGTCCGCTTGCTGAAACCTCTCGGCTATTACAAGGAAAAGTACGGCTCAAGTTTTTATGCCCTAAACAAGATGTATCT
>JBMYXX010000146.1:0-7436 GCA_049608805.1 Flavobacteriales bacterium
AGCTTTGTGCCAGCTTACAACTTAAACGGAATTCCAATGACGTATTTGTTAGACGAAAACGGAATAATCATTGCTTCTGGTTTAAGAGGTGCCGAGTTAGAACAAAAACTGGAAGAGCTCTTTAACTAAGACAAACCGAACCGAATAAGTCGTCATTGCGAGAAAAGAAACAAGCCTTAATATCTAACGTTGGAAGAGATTGTTTCAGTCATTCTTCCTTCATAATTACGATTGGATTTTTTCTCCTTTTACCTTTTATCGCTTCATCTCAAGAATACTTTCAGCAAGAGGTTAATTACACCATTCACGTTGAGCTTGATGACATCAACCATCAGCTTCATGCTTCGGAAGTAATTGAGTACAAAAACAACTCAACCTCTACCCTACACTACATCTGGTTTCACCTTTGGCCAAACGCTTATAAAAACGGAAAAACCGCACTTTCTAAGCAAATGCGGCAAGATGATGACCTTACCTTGTTCTTCTCAAAATACAGAGATAGAGGTTGGATTGACAGCTTACATTTTCATGTAAATGGGCAACCAGTTAGGATGGAACTGGATAATAAGAATCCAGACATTTGCCGAATATTTCTAGACAAACCTTTAGCACCAGGCGAAACTGCCATAATTTCAACTCCATTCCGAGTTCAAATTCCCAAGGGGATATTCTCTAGACTAGGACATTTAGACCAAGCTTATCAGATAACGCAGTGGTACCCTAAGCCAGCTGTTTTTGACAAAGAAGGCTGGCACCAAATGCCGTATTTAGGCCAGGGAGAATTTTACTCAGAATTCGGAACGTTTGATGTGCACTTAACCCTACCAGAAAACTATGTAGTTGGGGCAACAGGAGATTTGGTAGATGGAGAAAACGAACTCAATTGGCTTAATCAAAAGGTAGAAAAGACAAAAGCCATCAAGGAATTTGATTACTACGATTTGTCTTTTCCAGAATCTTCGGCTAAGACAAAAACCCTCCATTATCATCAAGAAAAAGTGCATGATTTTGGATGGTTTGCCGATAAGCGTTACCACGTTTTAAAAGGTGAAGTTGAGCTTCCTGTTTCTGGCAGAAAGGTTACCACTTGGGCAATGTTTACCAACAATGAGGCTGACCTCTGGCAGAACTCAATTGAGTATTTAAACGATGCTACTTACTTCTACTCGCTGTGGGTTGGCGAATATCCTTACAACCATGTAACAGCGGTTGATGGTGTACTTTCTGAAGGCGGAGGAATGGAATATCCGAACGTTACAATTATTGGAGAATCTAGTGATTCTGTTTCGTTGGAGGAAGTTATTATGCACGAGGTTGGCCACAATTGGTTTTACGGCATTTTGGCAAGCAACGAACGTGACCATCCGTGGATGGATGAAGGATTGAATTCCTTTCTAGAAAGTCGATATATGAAAAAGCACCATCCTAATTTGATGATGCGAGATATTTATGGAGGTGGCAAACTGATTGATTTCGGAATGAAATGGGCCGGCATTTACAATTTGAAGCACGACAAACTACTCCAACACGCAAATACAATTGCTGCCAGAGGCAACACAGACCAGCCAATTGAGCTCAAATCAGAGGCTTATTCTAGTTTGAATTATGGAAGTATTGCTTACGCGAAAACTGCCTTCGTGTTCAACTACCTCATGCGGTATTTAGGTAAGGATAAAACCAACGAATTTATGCTCGAATACTTTGAGCGCTGGAAGTTCAAACATCCGCAACCAGAAGACTTTGAAAAGGTGGTAATCGATGTAACCAACGACTCCTTAAAATGGTTTTTTGATGATGTAATCCGAAGCGAGAAAAAGATGGATTACGCGATAACTCGAATCCAAAAAGAAGAAGGCAAACTGCACGTAAAAGTTCGGAATTATGGAAAAATTGCTGGCCCATTTCCAATAAGTCTCCTTCAAGGAAAAGATACCATTGCCACAAAATGGTTTGATGGCATTGAAAAGAGCAAATGGCTAGAAATTGAGTGCGCAGATTGCGACCGATTGGTTCTTGATTCGGAAGAAATAACGCCAGACATTAACCGTAAAAACAACTCCATGCGAGTGAATGGCGTTTTCAGAAAAACGGAAACTGTTCAGCCACGATTTATTGCCTACTACGAGAACCCGTACAAATCTCAATTTGCTTACTCCCCCACTTTTGGCTGGAATAAGTATGATGGATTTATGCTCGGCTCGGCTATTTACAACAACATTCTTCCAACCAACAAATTCGATTATACCGTTATGCCGATGTACGCTTTCGGTTCAAAGTCTTTAACCGGATACGCAAGTTTCGGATACACCTTTCATCAAGAACAGAAATACCCGAACATTACGTTACAAATTGAAGCGCAGCGTTTTGATGTTGGACAGGCATCTCCGTTTGATAATCCGTTCGATTCAAAGAGTCCATCATTACCGAATAACGTTATCAGACCAACGCTAAAAATTCATCTTTTAGGACACGACAGAAGGAAGAATATTGTGCACAATATGCGCATTAGAAACAACATGTATTTGAGCGAGAAAACAGGCAAAGTTGTTCGGCACATTCCACAATTCACCTACCATTTTCAGCATTCTTTTGCTCCGCACATTACCGAGGTTAATGCTGATTTACAATGGATGAACAGCGAAGGAAAGCTGAGTATTGAAGCCATTTACAGGTTCAAATTCAAACGTGGTTACGGAATTAGAGCGCGTTTCTTTTTTGGAAAAATGTTGATGAAATCCTCTACTCCAGCATTCAACTTTAGAATGAGTTCTCCGCGAGGCTACCAAGAATACTTAATGGAGGGAGCTTTTCTAGGAAGAAATGAAACGACAGGTTTTCTATCTCAGCAAATGGTTGAAGGAGAAGGTGGCTTTAAAAGCTATTCAAGAATAGGCTCTACTAACGATTGGATTCTAGCATTAAACCTCAGTTCGTCTCTTTACCGGAAAGTGCCAATAGAATTATTTATGAGCGTTGGAACCTACGCTAACGCAGGAAATGCTTTTCCAGACTCGCAACTTTTCCTAGTTGAGTTTGGAGCTAGCGTGATATTGCTCAGGGATGTTTTAGAAGTTCATTTTCCCTTTCTTTACTCCAAGAACCTGAAGGATGATATTGCTTTGAACACCAGTAATTACGGACAACAAATCAGGTTTGTATTCAATATCAACGAAGTGAAACCAAAGCAACTGGCCAAGAGCTTTTTTAATTGATGAGAGATAAAATCTATTTCGCTTCCGACTTCCATTTGGGGGTTCCATCTAAGGAGAAAAGCCGTGAACGGGAATTGCTTCTTGTTTCTTGGTTAGATAAGATTTCTGCCGATGCAAAAGAGGTTTATTTGGTTGGAGATTTGTTCGATTTCTGGTACGAGTACAAAACCGTTGTTCCAAAAGGTTTTGTTCGGTTTCAGGCCAAAATTGCAGCGTTGTGCGATAGCGGAATACCGGTTCACATCTTCATTGGAAACCACGATATGTGGATGTTCAAATACTTTGAAGAAGAACTAGGTGTAGTTATGCATCGTGAGCCGATTGAAATAGAACGAAATGGTAAAAAGTTCTTCATCGGTCATGGAGATGGACTTGGGCCTGGAGACCACTCTTATAAGTTTATTAAAAAGGTATTTGCCAATCCATTGTGCATTTGGTTGTTCAAATGGTTACACCCCGATATTGGTGTTGGACTGGCCAACTTTTGGTCTGGTCGCAGTCGCGAAGCAAATCTTGCTGATGACGAAATCTATCATGGCGATGAGAACGAATGGTTATTGCAGTTTTGCAAAACCAAGTTAGAATCTGAGCATTTCGACTATTTCGTTTTTGGCCATCGCCATTTGGTTTTAGATAAACCAGTTGGCAAAAACTCACGCTATATTAACCTTGGCGCTTGGTTTAAAGAACCGCACTTTGGAGTTTGGGATGGTGAGCAGTTCTCGCTAAACGAGTTTACTTAGCAACCCTGATTTTCTCAATCAAATCGGCAACTCTATTTGAGTAGCCTGCTTCGTTATCATACCAACCAACAACTTTTACCATCTTCCCAATTACTGAAGTCAACCCTGCGTCAAAAACGCAGCTATGCGGATTGCTGATAATGTCGCTAGAAACGATTGGCTCATCGGTAAACTGAAGTATTCCTTTCAGAGGACCAGTTTCTGAAGCCTCTTTGAAGAGCTTAATCACCCCAGCTTCATCAATGTCAGAATGTACAATACACGTTAAATCGGTTAGCGAGCCGTTAATTACCGGCACGCGGATTCCTGCTCCACCAAGGTGTCCTTCTAAGTGCGGGAAAATTCTACCTAACGCTTTGGCTGCTCCTGTTGTGGTAGGAATAATTGATGTAGCTGCCGCTCTCGCTCTCCGCAAATCTCTATGCGGAGAATCATGCAAGCGTTGGTCGCCTGTATATGAGTGTACAGTTGAGACAAAAATGCTCTCTACATGAACCGCATCTTCCAACACTTTAACCATTGGCGCAGCACAATTTGTTGTACAAGATGCATTGCTAATAATCGATTCGGTAATATCAACCTCATGGTCGTTTACGCCCAGTACCACAGAAGGAATGTCCTTGTCTTTAGCCGGGGCAGAAATAATAACCTGTTTTGCTCCGGCACTTAAATGTGCAGAAGCCGTTTCTCTGGTTCTAAACAGGCCAGTAGATTCAACTACAACATCAACACCTAATTCTTCCCAAGGCAAATTGTTTGGGTCTCGTTCAGAAAAAACCTTTACATCCTTTCCGTTAAACCTGATACCGTTCTCAATTGGTTCAACAGTTCCATCAAACTGCCTGTGCACAGAATCATACTTAAACAGATGCGAGAGTGTTTTAACGTCTGTTAAATCGTTGATTGCAACCACCTCAATAGCTGGATTTTTCAACAAGCATCGCATTGTCACTCTTCCAATACGCCCAAAACCATTTATCGCAATTCTCATCTCTTTAATCTTATTTTTTGCTCCTAGTAAACTACTCAGTTGACTCAATATTCTAATCTCAAAAGTAGATTATTCCCATCCAAAATCAGGCTTATTCCACCATTCAAATCAAACATGTAAGTGTGGCGAGTATATTAGTAGCAACCAACCCCAACCCTGTAATGTTTTTCAGATTTCTCCTTTTCCTTTCCATTTTTGGATGCCAAACTTTGGTTGCTCAAACCATCGACCCAACCAACATCACCATTGTACGAGACACATTTGGTGTACCGCACATTTTTGCACCGACAGATGCAGAAGTAGCTTACGGTTTGGCATACGCACATTCTGAAGACGATTTTGGAGACATTCAGGAGCAATTGTTAGCTGGCCGCGGAATGCTAGGACAAGTGTTAGGAATGGAAGGTGTATTGTTTGATTTTGCTATGCAATTTCTGAAAGTAGATTCGTTAGTGGATGCTCGATACGAGAAGGATTTATCTCCCGAGTACCGCAAAGTATTGGACGGCTATATCGAAGGAATAAACGCTTACGCGAAAGCTCACCCCAAAGAGATTGTGCTAAAAAAACTGTTTCCCGTAGTGCCCAAAGATTTGGTGCGCGGATATACGTTAACACTTGGGTTAGAAGCAGGGACTGGAATGGCGCTAAAAGCCGTTATTGAGAACAGGATTTCGGAATTCTTAACCGCAAACGAGCAAATTTCCGGCTCCAATGCTTTTGCTGTTTCGGCAGATAAAATGGACGATAACAAAAGCTACCTACTGGTCAATTCGCACCAACCTATTGAAGGCCGATTTGCTTGGTATGAAGCGCATTTGCACAGCGATGAAGGTTGGAATATGGCTGGCGGACTATTTGCTGGAGGCGTTTCAGTTTTTGTTGGCGCCAACGAAAATCTGGGTTGGGCGCATACCGTTAATTATCACCAGTTCGGAGATATTTACAAGTTGGAGATTAACCCGAAGAACAAAAACCAGTACAAGTACGATGGAGAATGGCGCGATTTCTATGTAAAGAAAATCAAGCTAAAAGTGAAACTGGCAGGAATGCGAATTCCTGTAAAACGCAAGATTCGTTGGAGTACATACGGACCAGTTTGGGATACGAAGCATGGTATTTTCTCATTTCGATTTCCGGGTGCAACCGACATCCGAGCTGGCGAGCAATGGTTTAAAATGAACAAGGCGAAGAACTTGGAGGAGTTCACCGAGATTCTGAAAATGCAAGCCATTCCGCAGTACAACACGGTTTATGCTGATGCGGACGGAAGCATACTCATGCATTCCATGGGGAAAATTGCCGACCGCGACCCAAAATTAGATTGGACGCAGCCAATTACATCTTCAGACCCTGCATATAAATGGGATAAATTAGTTCCGTTTGAGAAATTGCCTTACATCGCTAATCCAGAATGCGGTTACGTTTTTAACGCGAATAATACCCCGCTCAACGCTACAGGAGAAGGCTGCGAAGACGAAGACTTTTTCAACGGATTACAAACCTTTACTTACAATCGAGGTGAGCGATTGAATCATCTGTTTCAGGAACACGAAGGGAAGTTTTCTGAAGAAGATTTGGACCGAATTAAGTATGACACCAAATTTCATCCTGATGGTGAATATGAGAAACACTTTAAAGCAATGTTTGAGTTGGACGAAGTCAAATACCCAGACATTGCCGATGCTATTCAAAAGATTAAGGCTTGGGATAGAGGTGGCGAAATTGACAATCCGCATGCCGCGCTAATTATGGTTGTACATGAAAATTTACGCCACATGGCAAACGGGCCTTTTGCGCTTTTAATGATTCGTAAACAGCCAGTTACCGAAGAAATGGCGGTGAGTGCTATCCGCGATGCGAAGAAGTTTTTCATGAAAAAGCACAGGACAATGGACATGCGGCTAGGTGCAATTCAGCAATTTATGCGTGGCGATAAGCGAGTAGAAGCGCACGGATTACGCGAGGTGTTACGCGCAACGGACACGCATTATAAAGACAAGAAAAACGGGATTTTCAAAGCGGCTGGAGGTGATGGCTACATTCAGATAGCGCGTTTTTCCAAGGACGAAGGAGCACAAATCAGAAGCGTAAACGTGTATGGCGCCAGCGATAGACCAGAAAGCCCGCATTATGATGACCAGATGGAAATGTTCCGAGATCACGAGTATAAAAATGTACCGCTAACGCGAGAAGGCGTGGATAAAATGGCCGAACGGACCTATTACCCTGGAGAGATTAAATAAGACGAATGAGCAAAACCTTGCTACTTACCGCCAACCTTTTTTGTCGTCATTAAGAACAAGTCATCTCTAAACTTCAAAGACTTCATATCCTTTTTAGAAACCTGTACTTGGTTCCAGTCTTGATTTGTAACTAAAACTCGTTTCTTGCCCAGCTTTGGAGCGTTAAATTCAATCGGCATTGAAAACCTAGTTACATCCGTTTTCCATCTTAGTTCAAGCTTCTTTTTAGCCCAGCGATATTCCA
>JBMYXX010000147.1:0-7398 GCA_049608805.1 Flavobacteriales bacterium
GAGGCGAATCATGATTCACCAATACATCAAGCAGACTGTTGTCTTCTCCCTGTACGAATGGTGCATCCATAGACACGTGACGTCCTGAAACACGCATGGTGTCAGAAATTTTCTCTTCTGGAATCTCAAGAACTTCAGAAAGTTCCTCGGCAGAAGGCTCACGCTCAAACTTCTGCTCAAGTGCAGAAAATGCTTTATTAATCTTGTTTAAAGAACCAACTTGGTTCAATGGCAAACGAACAATACGAGACTGTTCTGCCAATGCTTGAAGAATTGACTGACGAATCCACCATACAGCATAAGAAATGAACTTGAAACCACGTGTTTCATCAAATCTCTGAGCCGCTTTAATCAATCCTAAGTTTCCTTCATTAATTAAATCCGGAAGACTTAAACCTTGATTTTGGTATTGCTTAGCAACCGAAACAACGAAACGCAAGTTTGCTTTAGTCAATTTCTCTAACGCAGCTTGATCACCAGCCTTGATTTTCTGCGCCAGGATTACCTCCATGTCTGCAGTAATCAAATCTTCCTTGCCAATTTCCTGTAGGTATTTGTCAAGAGAAGCACTTTCACGATTCGTTATCGATTTGGTGATCTTAAGTTGTCTCATGTTTTGTCTTTCAGTTAAGTATGCGTGGCCAAAACTCTGCCATCCCTAAAAACGGGGTGCAAAGATACGTAGAACGTGCGTTTTATACAATATAGAAACCGTAGCTACCTCCGCACCACAATTGACTAACGGGTTTTTTGGCTATTTGTTTCCTTCCTGGTAAGGAAAATGCTTTGAATTGAGTGCAACAAACGGTCTTGCAAGACCTTAGGTTAGTTGAACCACGGTAGCACCAACGCCATATTTATGGAAAGGCCCATCAACAAAAGGAAGGCCGTACTCCTTCAACTCGGCTCTAATTGCCTGCTTAAGTTTACCAGTTCCTACTCCGTGAATGAAGGTAATTTCTGTGTAATTATGAGTTAAGGCATTGTTTAACCTCCGCTCAAAATGCCGCATTTGCGTTAGAAATTTCTCGTGGTCGGTAACGTTTACAGGTTCGTGGCCCAAAATCTTGTCCAAGTGCAAATCAACCTCCTCTTCAAACACGGGTAAAGAAGGTCTTTTTTTCAAAGGAACAGCCCGTTTCAGAACTGGTGCACCTGAGGCTGAATTCTCTGCTTTTTCTGCCTCAACATGAACAACAATTGCCGGGTTATCTAAGTCAGAATACCGAACGTAGTTTCCATGTTTAACAAACCAAGTAGCTTTTACTTTTAGAGCACAAGAAATTGGTGGTCTGTAATCATATCCTGTACTCCTAAAAAACAGAACATCCACCTTCAAATTGCTCATTTGTCCTACATCTTGTCGCCTAAGCGATTGAATGCTTTTTAGCGCACCAGACTTTACCTCGCCATGAAAAACGCTGAACCATTCTTCGTTTTCTTTTGCCGATACATTTACCAAAACAGAATAAGCAGCTTGGTTGCAAAAGAACACTTCCATGTCGCCTGTCTCGGGCTTAGTAGAATTTGAAGAAACAAATGCCAAACTCAATTCTGGCAAACCGTTGCTTTTCTCAGCTTTAACAACCTTCTGAACCTCCGCTTTTTCTGTTTTTACTGGAGCGCTCACAACCACTTTATCTTCTGGTACATAGTCTCGCTCTGCCGGTACAAGCTGATTGATAGGGTGAGGATGAGAGAGCCCGTATTCATCTTCAACAAGGGCGGTTTTTTTATCTATAAACCGAACAATTCTGGCTTCGCCAACATCATCTAAATACCTTACTTTTTCACCAACCTCAAGCATAAATCAGAAATAGATGGGATGAAACTTCACTTTTTCAATTGAATTGAATTCAACTGTTGGAAACGGAAGTTTAATGATGTTAACAGCTTTAAAAATGGTTCTTAGCCATTTCTTTTTGGTTCTAATTTTAGTCAAATCAACATCTAACGAAATGTAAAATTGACGGTGACGAATTAGATTTGGAAGTACGTTTCCATCATCATCAAACTCAGGGTTTAAATTTCCACCAATCATGCCATCTCCGCCAAATCCAATGGCAACATTTATCCATCTCGGAAACTTGCTTTCGTCTTTTAAAAACGAGTGAATATTTGCCGACAACCAATACGTTTGACCATTGTAATCCTTTAGCATTCTAGAACCAAAACTATCGCCAAGTAAATTGGGTCTGTATTGCGCATATCTTGATGGATGGTACGAGATTTTTGGCGTTATGCGCTGTTCATTCCAGGCAAGTTCTTGAACAATAACAGCAAGAGAACCCGCTGTATTAGCGCCAAAATCTCCAAACGAAAACCCCCAAGCACCCGAAAATCCGTCTAGAATTTCAATTCCTGCGAGATAAAAACTGCCCATAAACCCGCCTGCCCAAATACTGGTTTTACGATTAAAGCCAGCCCAACGCATTAAATCAATGTAGTAATAGCCAATAGCGTAACTGGTTAGGAAATGCCCTGCTTTATCGAGTTGAAGCCACTCTCGATTATCATCAAACAGATGAAACTTAGAACGTGGTTCGTGAGCGTACCAAAGTTCATTTAGGCCAACCACAGAACCAACCCAAAGCGCAGCACTACCAGAAGCCAAACCAATTGCTCTTCCTTTTGCAATTGTATCTGAGTAGGTTTTCCACTCAAACTGAGTTTTCTGTGCATAAGCGTTTAGCGCCAACACAACGAATACCAATAGAACGACAAATCGTTTGAGCATTGGGCAAAGGTATAGTCTTTAGGCCCTTCGACTTCGCTTAGGGCAAACGTTAGGGATGGAAGCGGCATCCCACGCATAAGCGTGGATATAGCGTCCCGATAATTATCGGGAAACCCGACCCTGCCCGGTTGACTTCGAGAACCTCAGCCAACGCCAATGCAGGGTAACGCCCTTCGACAAAAGCTCAGGAACCACCCAAATCTGAACTCAAATTAAAGTTTGGCATTGTCTTAGCAATAAGCTCATCAACTTATTAATTACTAAAACTGGAAATCATGAAAAAGCTAACACTATTACTCGCCAGCGTTTTCGCCATTACTACAGCCGTTTCGGCCCATGAGTATGGCTACAATACTGTAAACAGCTATGCAGACGCTTTTGTCTTTGACGAGATGGGAGTGACTTTTTCTGTGTATCCTGACGGAGAATTTGACTTTTACTTGCCCGACAACTCTTGCTCTACAACGGCAAGCAATGGCTACATAACGGTTACTTTTAACTCAGGCTACAATTACGACCCGTATGTTCAGTATGACGATTTTGGTGCCGTACTTCAGGTAGAAAACGTTCCTGTTTATTACGATTACTACGGAAGGGTAAGTCAGATTGGTGATGTGTTCATCAACTACAGAAACAGACGCGTTTGCCAAGTTGGTGGATTGTACGTTCACTACGACAGATACGGCCATTACGCACGTCATACTGGATTTATTAATGTTTGGAATCCGTACTTCGTTTACCGTCCGTTTTATGTTGGATTTGCACGACCTGCGGTTAACCTATGCTTTGTAAGAACAAACCCTTACAGACAATACTACAGACCGGTTAGATATACCTATTACCGACCGTATGTAACCAACATTCGCCCACATTTTGCTGCGGTTGGCCATACCTACAGACCAAGTGGTTACGGACGAGTTCATGGAAGATACACGCAAACAGCGGGTAGAGGTGAAAGAGCGGTTGTTAGATCTAGAACAAAAGTTACTACTGCACATGCGAGCCCAAGACCATCTTCTGTTAATCGGTCTAGAGCACACACCAACAGAAGTAAGGGCCACAGCTCTTACAACAGAAACTCTGTTGCTACAAAACCGGCAACAAATAGAGCATCTGGCAATTCTAGAAATACGATTAGCACTAGAAGTACCAAGCCTGCTACAAGTACAAGAAGATCAGTTCCTAGCCAATCAAGAACTGCTCAAACTGCACCTAGCAGAACTAGAAGTAGTTCAACTGTAAACAACAGAAATGTTAAGCCAACTTCACGAAGCACAACTTCGTCTAACAGAACAGTTAGGCCAGCAACTTCTACTAGAAGCCAAAGCGCATCAAGACCAAGTTCTACACGGTCAACAACTCGTCAGAGTGCGCCTTCTAGAAGTTCGGCTAGAACTACTCAATCACGTAGCAGTTCTCCGAACAGAAGTGCTACTCGAGGTACGCAAAGTAGAAGCAGTTCTCCTGCTAGAACGCAGAGTTCAAGCAGAACTTCTTCAAGACCTCAGGCTACGTCTAGAAGTTCATCTTCTAAGCCTAGATCAAGCGGAACATCTTCTAGAACTTCTGGCTCGTCAAGAGGTTCTAGTGTGAAGAAAGCTCCAAGTCGAAGCGGTTCTTCTAGCAGAAGTTCTGGTAAGATGAGTACTTCTAGAAGCACATCTAAAAAAGGCAGATAATCTTAATCCTGCATGACTGAGGCTCGGCTGTCAATTAGACGGTCGGGCTTCTTTATTTATACAGGTACTGATGGATGACACAATCTTTTAACTCGATTTGGAGCTGTTTAACATTCCAAACATAAATGTTTGCTCGATCATCGGGATTCCATTTATCTCGATATGTAAGGCTCATGGAATACCAACCATCTGACGCTTTTTTAGAACACTTGACGTCCTGAACAGCACCGTTTTCATTAGCAAGAACAAGATGCAGTAAAGACGGCTTCAAAGAAATCTCAGATTTTACTTTGAGTTGCACACTAATATTTAGCACAGAATCTTTAACCAAGGAAGAACTATTCTGTTCCCGAAGTTGAATGAAAGAATCCGAACCACTGTACCTGCTCTCCGACCACAAACTTGAAACCACTGAACTCTCCAATTTTCTTTTTGGGTAGATGATGAGCTTACTCTCATTGTTTACCATTCTAGTTTCGTGTGGGCCCGCTTTAGTGGGTTGACTGTCTGCATTGATCCATTCTAAATCAAAGTCTCGTCTCATTAGTGATGGATTTTCAAAGCCATTGAGTTCAATTATCCGAAGCCAATTGTATTCTAGGTAATGACTGTAAAACCTTGCGGTTACGCTGTAAGGCCATTTAACAGCAAAATAGCTTTCATAGGCAGTTTCTTGATTTGCAAGATCCAGCATGAGTGTCTTAGTATTCCGTTCATGCCCCCAATCTGATGTACGATTCAAATTCATTACCATACAAGCATTAACAATAAACATGAGTGCAACACTCATTGCCGCGACATTCCCCAGTCGCTTGAACCTTTTACCGATTTCTTGCAACGCAAGAACGAGACCGACCAAGTAGATGGGAATCAGAAACAAAGCAGTTCTTTGAAAGAGAAATTTTGTTCCAAAAAACCAATTCTGAAGCTGTAAGGAAAGTAGAATTAACAGCAACACTAGTAGCGTAGCTGTTACCCCCTTGAACCTATTTTTCGGGTTTCTAATCTTCGCAACTGCTCCAATCAAAACAATCAAAGATGTTAGAGCAAACCCAGCAAACACTAATGAGTTAAGTTTATCGAGGTTACTACCGGTAGAGCGAAGTATCAATGAGGTAATTGTATCAGACCAGACCCCAGAACTTCCGCCAAAAAACAGTTCCTGATTATTTAAGAGTTCAGCGATGGGCCGGACAACCAGCAGTATAGTTAACCCAGTAACTATTCCTACCAGGAATATTATCGGTGTCTTTTTAAAACTGGAAGCGTCAGAAACAACAACCTCAAGAATGACGAGGGCAACCAAAGCCAAAAAAAGATTAACCAACGAGAAGTTACAGAGAACGGCCGTTGAAGCAAAAACTAAACTGACTACCAACCTACCATAGCGGTAAGACTTAAGCCATTTCACATAAAAAACGATGCTACCAAGCGTAAAAGCAGATGCCAAGCCATAACCTCTTGCTAAAGAGAAGAAATCTAGTAAATATGGGTTGAGATTGAGAATTAGAAACCCAGATAATTGTAGAAAACTATTTGGCGGTTTAAACTGAGAAACTAGCAGGATACTGAAACCAATATAAAGGAGATGAGCCACCAAGTTTGGTAGTCGGTAAGTGAGTTCTGAGGGCGGAAGAAAACTGCTACAAAACTTGATAAGTATTGTATTTAGAATGTGATTGTTTGCTGTCGGTGCCTGAGTTAGTATATCAGAGTAATTACGGCCAACAAATTCCATTACGGTAGAGCTTTCGTCATACGTAAAAGAAAGATGATCAGCACGATAGACAGAATAAAACAGCAGCAATAGACCAATTGCAAACTGAAAAATGTTGAGCCAAAATCGATTCATGGAATCACTTCACATCTGATTTCATCCAATACAAATTGATTTTGTACCTCCATACGTTGAACTGCCGCATACTATCGGCTTGCGCCTTCAAATCAATTCCCTTTGTGGTGAAAGCTTCACCACTATCTGCCTGATTGTGTTCGGTAAAAACAATTCTAGGCTGATATTCTTCCAGTGGCTTTTCTTTCATGTTAAAATCACTCCAGATAGGAATGCACTTAGCCTTTGTTTCAGAAGCCAAGGTTGTGCCCCAAACTCCTAAAATGGTGGATTCAGATAAATCGTAGTTAGATAAATAGGCTCTTACATTTTCTATTTGATTCGTCCTCCTAAAAACGGCATTACCGTAATTGGTAAGGTTGTATCCTCCAAACAGAATCAGTAACCCTAACACCAGCTTTTTCCTAAAACCATCAGCATAAAACTCAGCTAAAGAAAATGAGATGAGCGCCAGCCCAGAAACAAACAATGGAATTAAGTAGCGTGTTGGTGGATTTATAAGCACAGCATGGTGTAACTCAACCACAAACCAAGTAACAAGACCGAACAGAATTGGCAATTTGGCTCTACTCAAACTTCCATTTCTGAATAGCAAAAGAATTACCACAATTGGGAGAAAATACACGAATGGCCAAACGCCTTCAGTTGCAATAAAATGTTCAAGATTGAAGGTTACTCGGTTCCAGATATCTTCAATATCAAACCTATCTCCTCCCTGATTTACTTTAACCATATCAAAGACTGCCCGATTTGGCTTGTACCATTTAAAGTAAAAAACCGCACCAAAAACGGTTGTGGTTACGCTTTGCAGTCCCCAATCTTTCAATAAAGATTTGCCGTGCTCCAGAGTGCTAATTCTATCAGACAGAAACAACAAGTATCTTATTGCAAACGGAATAACCAATGCATATACAAATGTGATTTTGGAGAAATAAGCCAATGAAAAGCACGCGGTTGAAGCCAGCAACACTAACCACTTCTGGTTTTCATCATAACGCCATAGAAGATAGATTCCGAGTAGAATCCAGCTTACGCCAAGTATCTCGGCTAAGCTGTAATGGGAAAACTGAAAGAGATGAAACTGAAGCAAGCCAACAAGTGCTAAAACAGCACCAAAAAGTTGAGTTTCC
>JBMYXX010000148.1:0-7382 GCA_049608805.1 Flavobacteriales bacterium
AGTAGGTTTTCGCTTTCTGACGTCTAAGCTGTTTGTTAACGCCACCCATTCCCATGTTGTAGCTAGCAGCAGCTAGTGTCCAATTGTTGTAACGCTCGTATGCTTCGTTCAAATACTTACAGGCCGCTTCTGTTGACTTTACAACGTTATAACGCTCATCAACATCACTGTTTACTTCAAGACCGTATCCTTGAGCGGTTTTCTTTAGAATTTGCCAAAACCCCGTTGCGCCTGCTGGTGAAACAACATTCATCAACCCACTTTCTACCAAAGCCAAGTATTTGAAATCTTCAGGGATTCCATTTTTCTTTAGGATTGGAACGATGACAGGAAACCATTTAGCAGCTCGTTTATGATAGAGTAGGCTATTGGACTGCCAATATGTGTTAACCAATAATTCACGGTCTAGGCGCTCTAAAATGTCTTGATCAAAAGTGGGAACAACCTCACCACAAAAATCCATCTTTTCAGGAATGTTGATAGTATAGATTTTATAGTCCTCGTTGAACTTAGATTGATAGTTTTCGTCTTCGGTTTTAATCTCATCGCTAGAGTAGGTGAAGACTTCCATCCCTACAAAAACCATTGCCAACAAAGAAACGCTGGCCATAAACCGAATAATGCTTGAATTTCTCATTCTTACCTAGCGCTCTTTGTGTTTGTTGACATGCGTAATTCCGTAAAGACCGCCAAACAGAATAAGAAAATAGGCTAAGAAAAATCCGAAATGCCAGTAATCCCAGTCATCTGCTATTACTTGGTCAATAATGACAAGGAATACTACAGACAAAAACGACATGCCTAGGAAGGACAAGGCAACCTGTCTATCGCTCATTCCAAGATAGGAGAGATGATGCGTTGTATGGTCTCGTCCTCCCACAAACGGAGATTGGCCTTTAAGAAGTCTGTTAATGGTCACCGTAGTTGTGTCAATAATTGGAACTATGAATACCAATAACGCTACAATGAATTGTTTTGTTTGAATACGGAAGTTAGGTTCTGCCCCGTAGTTCCAGAGGTATAGTATGCCTATAGCCGCAAGGAACACTCCCAAAAACTGACTACCGGTGTCTCCCATGTACATTTTAGAGGGGTTCCAGTTGTAGTATAGGAATCCGAGAAGCGCGGCAAGTACACCAAGAAGTGTGATGAAGTAAATGTTCAGTAATTCTCCGTTTACAACCAGCATGTACAGAACGGCTACAATTACCGAAATAGAAACGGATGTGGTGATTCCGTCCATGTTGTCAAGCATGTTTATGGAATTCATAAGACCAACTACCCACAAAATGGTCAATGGGTAATCGAACATGGCGTAACCAGATATATTTATGCTAGTTCCCGTGGCAATAAGAATAATTGCACTGCTCAATTGAGCAAAGAATTTTAAGAACGGTTTGGTATTATAGGCATCATCGGCAAGGCCCACCACAAAGCCTAAAGAACAGGCAGCCATTACACCAACAAACCTTACAATGTTGTTGTCTTCATCAAGTGTAACTGCTTCAAAAAGAATGGAGTAACAAGCAATTGAAAACAGGAAAAGAATATAGAAGGAGATTCCTCCTACAGCTGGCTTCGATGTAGAACTCCATCTAACCATGGTTTCTTCTTGGTCTTTTACTCCAAGTGTTCTAGTGAATTTTAAAAAGAGGCCGTTAATCAAAAACGAGAATAAAACGGCACAGATGGCAAACGCCAAATAGAACCATATTACTTCCTCTGAATTAAGTGTTAACATATACTCTTCTGCCTAATTTAAGTTTGCAAATTTGGTTAAAATTCGCTTTCAAAGGTTTTAAACAATTGTCCCTGTTGGTCTTTGTCTGATAAGGTTGGATTGTCAATTTGCCAATCGATGTTCAGGGTTGGGTCATTCCACAATATGCTACCCTCTGAAGACTTGTCATAAACCTGAGTACAATTGTAGTAGAAAATTGTATCGTCAACCAAGGTTTTAAAACCATGAGCAAATCCTGGTGGTACCCAAAGAGCTTTATGGTTTTCGTCAGAAAGCTCGATAGAAAAGTATTCTCCGTAAGTCTTGGAGTTTTTTCTGATATCTACTACAATATCAAGCACAGCGCCCTTTAAAACTCGTACTAATTTTCCCTGTGCAAAAGGTGGGTTTTGAAAATGCAGTCCCCTAACAACACCGGCTTCAGACTTAGAAATATTTGTCTGTACAATTGGGATGTCTAATCCAACCTCTTCTAAAGCTGTTTGTTTGTAGCCTTCAAAGAAATAGCCTCTAGAGTCATGGAATACTTTAGTTTCTAAGACTACTAAGTCAGCAAAATTTGTAGAGACAATATTCATTTATGCTTGGTATTTTCCTTTGAAGAGTTTCTGTAGGATTCCTCCTTGTTTCGTTTCATCTTCCTCGTAATACCCATAACCATATCCGTAACCATATCCGTATCCATAGCCATAGCCATAGCCATAGCCACTACCGTAACCATAGCCACTTGCATTGTTTTCTTGGCCGTTTAATATAAGTGAAAGGTTGCTGATTTTATTCTCGATTTTTAGTCTATGGATATTTTCAATAAACGGCTTTTTGGAATAGTTCGCTCGGCAGATGTAAATTGGGTAATCAGCCTTCTGCATATTAAGGATCCCGTCAGTTACAATACCACATGGAGGGTTGTCAATGATAATAATGTCATAGCGCTTTTTCAATTCTGTTATAACTTCATCCATCCGGTTGTTGATAATTAACTCTGATGGATTTGGCGGAATAGGCCCAGCTGTAATAAAATCCAAGTTTTCTAGACTACTCGATTTAATGCAGTCTTCTACCGTGCTTTGGTTGATTAGAAGGGTACTCATTCCCTTGTTGTTTTCAACATTAAAACCAAGATGGATTTTTGGTTTTCTCATATCCAAATCCAAAATGATGACCTTCTTTCCTGAGTATGCAATGATTCCCCCTAAATTGATGGCCACAAACGTTTTTCCTTCTCCAGAAATAGTTGATGTCACGGAAACTAATTTGGATTCTCCGTCATCTGCAGATATGTATTTTAAATTGGTCCGTATGGCTCTGAATGCCTCCGAAATCATGGACTTCGGATTCTTGTCAACTAGTAGAAGGGAGTTCGGAATGTCTTTTTTGTACCTAGGCACAACACCTAAAACGGATATGTCAATGTGCTTTACGACATCCCTAACGGATGTGATTTGGTTGAAAAGCACATATTGAGTGAATATGAGGATAACGCTAGCAAAAAGCCCAACAACAAAACCAAAAGCAAGAACAGCCTGCTTATTCGGGAATAAAGGACTAGACGGAATTTTCGGGTTGTTGAGAATTCGATTTGTGGAGATATATCCAGCTTTTGAAATAGAATATTCGGCCTTCCGGTCAACCAACGTATTGTAAAAGCTTTCGTTCACCCGGCTTATTCTTAAAAGCCTAGAGTATTCTATTTCATCGTAACTAACTTTTGTTGTGGTTATTCTGCCTCGATAGACATTAATTTGATCATTAATCTCCTTCATCCTTGTGGCAGTCTTATCTTTTAAGGAAGCCAGGCTCTCAATGATTAACTTTTTCTGAATTTCAATCTGAAAAGCGGTGGCTTTAACTTGGTCACTGGTTTCTTTAACTACGTAAAGCATTTGCTCTTTTTCTAAAAGCAATTTTTGAAGGTTTTGAAGCGAGCTCGCAATGGTTCCTTTGTATTCTGATCCACTCAACAGAGACATTAATTTGTACACATCGAGGTCTTTGTTCGATTCGATTTCTACAGCAATGTCAGATAAGACCTTTTGCTCGACTGTTAAATCCACCAGTTCATCCTCTAAATCCTCAATGCGACCGTCAATGCTCGGAATTCGCTTTTGCATGTATGCCTCACCATGGTCAATCTTGTTTTCTTTTTTAAACTGCTGGATTTTGTTCTCTGACTCGTACAATCGGTCGTAAATTTTTGCCAATTGACTATCAATGAATTCCAGTACGCTATTAGCAGATTCCTGTTTTCTGCTTGCATCATTAATAATGAAGTCGTTAGCAATTTGGTTTACGATGTCACGCGCCTTTACAGCATTATGGTCTTGAATACTAATGTTAATAGTCTTGGCATATTCATTTAGTACTTGAACCTCAAGCTTTTCTAAGTACTTGTTCACAGTCGTTTCCGTGTCATTAAGAACTACGAAGTACTCGTTTTGGTCGCTTTCTTGGTTTCTTAAAATGGCTTCGTAGTCATTTACAGAAAATTTCAGGATTACGTCTTCAGTTTTTATGGTGTCTAATATTGAGCCTTCCAAGCCAACAAGCCGGTCACCAAGCGTATATTCAATATAAACACGATAGTTGTCTAGGAAATCAACTCTAATAGGTTGATTAAGTATGGCGTGGTTTAACGTTTCATAGTCGGTGGTAAATGGGGAATTTGGGTACATTTCTGAACTCAAAATTTCACCTTTTGTAAGGTAACTTACGTCTAAGGGAAGCTTTAATAGCGAATTTCTAATTGAGACAGGAGATCGAAGTAATTCAATTTCTTGATGAAGCGGTTGTGATTGTAAATCTGTTGTGCTTAGCAAGGCGTTTGTCCGAGAGTCATGTCCTAGCTGAACTGTGGCTACGGACTGATAAACGGGAAGCGTGAATCTTAGGTATAAAAAGGAAGCTAGAGCAAACAAGGTGAAGATGATGCAGATTGCGAGCACATTCTTCCTTGCAATCCCTATAACTAGCCCTATGTCCAGCTCATCGTTAAAGACCGGTATATGTACTTGCTTATTGTCTTCCAATGGCCTGTAATTGGGTTACAACTGTAACAGTAGATACCACTGTTGTAAGAATTGCTAGGTATGGCGCCAACTCAAGAAGTATCTTCCTCACGTGCCCCTTCCGAGTTTCAATGTAGATGATGTCATTAGCTTGCATAACCAAGTTTGCATTCTTCATGCCTGATAATGTAGAAAGGTCAATCTGATAAACTTCTGGGTTCTTTAAGTCGCCACGGATAAGCTTTATTTTATCTGCCTTGCCGTCTTCTGTTAAGCCCCCACTCATAGCTAAAACCTCGAAAAGAGTTGTGTTGTCATTAACTAAAGGCACAACTGAGGTATTTGAACCTGCGAATATCATCACCCGCTTATTGGTAACCGTAAGTAGCACAAATGGCTTGTTATAAAAATCTGAGAATTTGTCTTCAATAAGCATCTCAGCTTGTCTTAATGTCAAGCCTTCCACATAAATTCTGCCGAACAGAGGCAGTTTTGCAAAACCATCGGACTCAATTTTTATAGACAATTCGGCACCACTTCCGACCAATACTTGCGCACCGGTTCCCACGTTTATTAGCCCGGCACCATCATTTGTGAATACTCTTGCAACAACAATGTCATTTGGAGCAAGTTTGTATGAGGTTTCCTGAAGCTTTGTGAACTCAGAGTACGGATAATTAGGACCTGTTCTAAGCATCAAACTCCTATTGAGGTACTTGTCGCAAGAGCTGAAAAGAAGAAGTAAGAAAAGGCCTAGAATTCGGTACCGCATACGGAGTTTGAATTTATTGCAAAGTTAAGATTTAATCGTGCTTAAAGTGCAATGCGTTTTGACCGAGCAATTGTTGATAAAGGGCGTCCATTTTAGATGTGAGTTGACTATAATGAAATCGCTCTCCAACATGACTCCATCCTTTGCCTGCCATTTCATTTCTAAGTTCATCGGATTCAATCAAACTCATTAAGTTCTCGGCCATTTTTGATTCGTCATCAAAACCCGCTAGCAAACCAGTAGTTCCGTGTTCAACTACATTCTCAACCCCTCCAACATTGGTAGAGACAACAGGAGTGCCGCTTGCTTGAGCTTCGATTAAGCTCACAGGTGTTCCTTCGTTTTTAGACGTGAGAATAACGATGTCTAAACCCGCATTTATCTTATCGATATCGTTTCTCCAAGAACAAAATGTAAGTGGGGCATTGGCAGGTTGGTATTCAGGAAAGGCGTTGAATTGAATACTTATCTCTCCGCAATACGATTCTAGTTCTTCTCGCATTTCGCCATCTCCTACTATGAAAAAACGCACCTTCTTGGTGGTTTTATCCAATACCTGTTTTGCCAAGCGAAGGAAGTACCTGTGGTCTTTTACATCTACCAACCGACCAATAATTCCAACCGCAATTTCATCATCCTTAATCTTGAATTCATTTCTGAAATCTGCTCGTTTCGAATCTGTGTCTGTTCTAAATCTATCAAGGTCAAAGCCCAAAGGAATTACTTCAAACTTATCTGGTGGAGCAATCTTGTGTTCTATCGATAGCTCATGCTTTTGAATATCACTAATGGCAATAATTTTCGATGTTCTTTTAGCCAATGACCGCTCAATCTGCTTGAACATATTGGTCTTCAGCTTATTGAAGTAGGAATGAAAATAGTGTCCGTGAAACGTGTGAACTATCACAGGGACTTTCCGATTATGTGCAGCTAACCTTCCAATTGCTCCTGGTTTTGAAGCATGTGTATGAACGATATCTGGCTTGAAATCGTCAATGATTTTCTCAATTGCTCGATATGCAGCCATGTCAACTCCAAGGCTAATTTCTCGCTGCATTTCAGGAACAATAACTGGTGTAATTCCAAGGTCAGATAGAATGTGACTGGAACTTGCCTCGTTTTCTTCTTTATCACCACCAATCAATAGTGTTTCGTACGTGTCTGGAAGGTATTTGGTGAGGTAGGCAACATTAAATGTTGGTCCACCCAAATTAAAACGGTTGGCTATCCTTAGAATTTTCGGCATTGGCTACTGGCGAATATACTTTTTCCACCACGTTTGAAACACGATTAAATTCCAAACGTGAGTAGAAGAATCTCCAGGGTCCGATGAATGCATTTTGTTTATCAGTGCTTTGATGGCCGTTTGATTGAAAATATTCTGCTCCGCGAGAAGAGAATCACTTAATAAGTCATCTTCAATGAGCGATTTCAAGTCGCCTTTGAACCAATTGAGTAGGGGCACTTCAAATCCGTGTTTTGGTCTTTTGAAAAGCATTTCTGGTAAATCCGGTCGGAATGTCTCTTGAAGAATACGTTTTCGGATGCTAGACGTAATCTTGTATTCTTCTGGCAGCGAACAAGCGAATTCGACCAATTCGTGGTCTAGGAATGGAACTCTAACCTCCAAACTGTTTGCCATACTCATTAAATCAACTTTCGTAAGCATGTCGTTTCTTAATACTTGATGCAAATCGGTGTAAAGAACTTCGTCTAAGTCGCTGGTTGTATCAAGACCAGCCGTTAATCGCTTTTTTCGCGATGAAAGGTCAGTTGCCTCGAGTTTTATGAGCTTGTCAACCTGATCTGGTTGCATGAAACTCGCCCAGTTCCAATAGCGGTCTTTTGCCCCTAATTGAACTCC
>JBMYXX010000149.1:0-7258 GCA_049608805.1 Flavobacteriales bacterium
AGCCAAGCTATCTGGTTGGTTGGCCTTATAGAATTTGGCGTATTCTCTCACCAAACTCATGGCAGTTTTAGAATCAGCTTTCACATCTTCATTGGCAAAAACGAGCGTTTCTAGGCTGTCTAATGCAGAAGGCTTCTCGGCATTTGAACCACCTTGGCTGGTGCAAGATGATAGAGCAAAAAAGCCAATTACTAAAGCGGGAATTAGGTGTTTCATTTCGGGAATTTCATTCGGTAATTAACGTCAATATTTCCAGTGGTAATATCGTTTAATCGGCCTTTGAGCATTCTACGCTTTAAGGCTGGTAAATGGTCGGTAAAAAGAACACCTTCAATGTGGTCATATTCATGCTGAATGACTCTAGCTGCCATCCCGTCAAATTCCTTTTCCTGTAGTTCCCAATTCTCATCATAATACTCGATAAGAATTTTTGGTTGCCTTTTTACATCTTCTCTCACGTCTGGAATGCTAAGACAGCCTTCGTTGAAGTCCCATTTTTTTCCAGATTCTTCAAGAATAATTGGGTTGATGAACACTTTTACAAATCCGTCAAGTTCTGGGTGGTCTTCGCAAAATGGCGTAGCATCCACAATAAAAAGGCGAATGCTCAAACCAATCTGAGGAGCGGCTAATCCAACTCCAGAAGCGTTGTACATGGTCTCAAACATGTTGTCAACCAGTTGGCCCAATTCAGGATATTCTGGTTCAATTTCTTCGGCAACCTTTTTTAAAACTGGGTCACCATAAGCTACAATTGGCAGTATTTTATTCTTACTCATTATCTATTTAAACTATTCATTTGTTCCATATACGATTGTAGAATAATCGTAGCGCTAACCTTGTCAACCGTAGCTTTATCTGCACGGGCTTTTTTCTTCAATCCACCTTCAATCATAGCACTAAATGCCATTTTAGATGTGAACCGTTCGTCCATTCTATCAACCTTAATCTCTGCGAATTCCTTCTGAATTTTCGTGCTAAGCTGATTTGCTCCAGCCGCAGCCTGTGCAGGTTCGTTATTCAAACGTTTTGGGTCGCCAACCACTATGCAATCAACCGTTTCGGTTTTCATGTAGTTCTTCAAAAATTCGAACAACTCATTAGGATGAACGGTGGTGAGCCCAGTTGCAATAATTTGCGAAGGGTCTGTGGTTGCAATTCCCACACGTTTTGTTCCGTAATCGATGGCTAAAATTCTACCCAATTCAACGCTTTTTTGAAGGCGGCAAAGTTAAGGATTATCTTTGCGGCATGAATACAGATGAATTACGAGATATAGTTGAGCAAGCTTGGGAAAACCGAGACATGCTGAGTTCAGAGAAAACGGTTGTTGCCATTAGGGAAGTTGTTTCTCTTTTAGACAATGGTACGCTGCGCGTTGCCGAACCCAAAGGTGAAGACTGGCAGGTGAATGAATGGGTAAAAAAGGCAGTTATCATGTATTTCCCTATTCAGCAGATGGAAACTATTGAGGTTGGTCCGTTTGAGTTTCATGATAAGATTGCGCTGAAAACAGGTCACAAAGAGGCTGGAGTTAGAGTTGTTCCTCACGCTATTGCTAGACATGGCTCATTCTTAGAATCTGGAGTAATAATGATGCCATCGTACGTAAATATTGGCGCTTACGTTGGTAGCGGAACTATGGTAGATACGTGGGCAACGGTTGGTTCGTGTGCGCAAATTGGCAAGAATGTTCATCTCAGCGGAGGAGTTGGAATTGGAGGTGTTTTAGAGCCAATTCAGGCAGCACCAGTTATTATTGAGGATGATGCGTTTCTTGGTTCGAGAAGTATTGTTGTCGAAGGCGTGAGAATCGGTAAAGAAGCCGTGCTTGGAGCAAACGTTGTGCTTACAATGAGTACAAGAATTATAGACGTAACAGGTTCGGAGCCGAAAGAAATGAAGGGCTACGTTCCGCCACGTTCCGTGGTGATTCCCGGTACATACCCAAAAGAATTTCCTGCGGGAACTTATAATGTTCCGTGCGCTTTAATTATTGGAAAACGGAAAGAAAGTACCGATAGAAAAACCTCTCTTAACGATTCGCTTCGCGAGTTTAACGTTGCTGTTTAATTGCGAGACCTACTAGGTTTTGAAAACCTAGTAGGTCTAATCGACCCCAAAACAAGAATTAATAACCCAATTGCAGCGTATCCTCGTCATACAAACCGCCTTTATCGGTGATGCTATTTTGGGAACTTCACTTCTCGAAAAGCTGCATCAAGAACATCCAAAAGCCAAGGTTGATTACTTGGTTAGAAATGGTAATCAGTCACTTTTTGATGGACATCCATACCTAAATGAAGTGCTTGTTTGGAATAAGAAACAAGCAAAGTATTCAGAGCTCGTTTCAGTTCTAAAGCTGGTTAGAAGTAAGAATTACGATGCTGTTTTTAATATTCAGCGTTATGCCGCTAGCGGAATTTTAACCGCTTTTTCAGGAGCCAAAATGAAGGTTGGTTATAAGGATAATCCGCTTTCGTTTCTATTCTCAAAATCGGTCAAACATCGCTTTGGTAACGGTTTTGAATCTGTTCATGAAGTAGATAGAGTTTTGGATTTGGTTGGTGAGAAACCTAAGCGTTGCTTGCCTAGGTTATTTCCAACAGAAACCGATTTAAATTCTGTTTCCGAATACAAGGAGAAGCCATTTGTTACAATCGCGCCCGCTTCAGTTTGGTTCACAAAACAATTTCCAATTGAAAAGTGGATTGAGTTTGTAAACGAAATTCCTGATACATTGAATGTTCTAATTATTGGTGCTAAATCAGATCAAGCAATTGCTTCAGAGATTCAAAAACATTCAACCAGAGAAGTAACCGATTTAACGGGCATACTAAAGTTGTTGCAAACGGCAGCTTTGATGAAAGATGCTGTAATGAATTACGCCAATGACTCTGCGCCAGTTCACCTTGCATCGGCAGTAAATGCGCCAATAACTGAGGTGTTTTGTTCTACGATTCCTGAGTTTGGATTTACGCCTCTTTCAGAGGAATCATCTTTCATCCAAACAAAAGAAAAGTTGGATTGTCGTCCTTGCGGAATGCACGGTAAATCGGCCTGTCCAAAAGGGCATTTTAAATGTGCAGAAACCATTGATGTAAAGGAAATGCTTGCCGCTGTGGCCGAATACAAAGCGTAGTTTAATTTTGCGCGCCAATGAAAATGGATTCTCACATATCTGAACCAATCTTTAAGCTGATTTCTAATGCGGCAAAGGAGCTTAATGTAGAAGCCTACGTTATTGGTGGCTACGTTAGAGATTGCATTCTTGGCCGAGGAAGTAAGGATATTGATGTGGTTTCTACGGGGAAAGGAATTGAGTTGGCGCAAGCTGTTTCAAAACAACTTGGAGGGTCTAAAATTAGCGTGTTCAAACGCTTCGGCACGGCCATGATTAACCACAAAGATTTGGAGGTTGAGTTTGTTGGGGCTCGTAAGGAGTCTTATAGCGAAGATTCGAGAAAACCTGCGGTTGAGGATGGTTCTATCAAGGATGATCAGGACAGAAGAGATTTCACCATTAATGCAATGGCCATCAGCTTAAATGATGAGACTTGGGGAGAATTGGTTGATCCTTTTAACGGAGTGGAATCCTTGAAACAAGGGATTTTAAAAACGCCTTTGGAACCTGCTAAAACTTACAGTGATGATCCGCTGAGAATGATGCGGGCCATTCGTTTTGCAACGCAGTTAGATTTTCAAATTGAAGAAGAGTCTTTTCAAGCTATTTACGAGAATCGAGAACGGATTTCAATAGTTTCTAAGGAGCGGATTACCGATGAATTGAATAAAATTGTTCTAGCAAAGGTTCCTTCAAAAGGATTTAAACTACTGTTCAATACGGGGCTTTTGCATCTCATCTTTCCAAAAATGACGGAGCTTTTTGGCGTTGACATCATCAACGGGAAAGCGCATAAGGACAATTTCTATCATACACTTCAGGTATTGGATAATATCAGCGAAAACACAGATAATTTGTGGTTGCGTTGGGCTGCTATTATGCACGATATAGAAAAGCCAATCACAAAACGCTTTCATCCAAAATTAGGATGGACTTTTCATGGTCATGAAGACAAAGGTTCTAGAGCGGTTCTTGAGGTATTTAGGGAACTGAAATTGCCGTTGAATGAGAAGATGAAATACGTGCAAAAGTTGGTGTTGCTTCATCTCAGGCCAATATCATTGGTACAAGAAGAAGTTACAGATTCCGCGGTTAGACGATTGCTTTTTGAAGCTGGAGATGACATTGACGATTTGATGACATTGTGCGAAGCAGACATCACGAGTAAGAATGATAATCGCGTAAAGCGATACATGAAAAACTTTGAGATTGTTCGTCAGAAACTCAAAGAAGTAGAGGAGAAGGACCGTGTAAGAAACTGGCAACCGCCAATTAGTGGAGAAGACATTATGCGCTCATTTGGTCTGAAACCATGTAGGGAAATTGGCACAATTAAAGACGCAATTAAGGACGCCATTATGGATGGTGAAATTGATAATAATCGTGAGGAGGCAGTTGCTTTTATGGAATCAAAAGGCAACGATTTAGGTTTAACTGTCGTAGAGCGACTTTAACCCAAAACTGAACCGTATTTTTGCACTTTATTTCAGACCATGGCTGTTTATCGTTTCAGAGTTTTTATTGAGGATGACCACGAAGTTTATCGTGATATTGATGTGCTGGGCAAGCACCGCTTTGCCGATTTGCACGAACAGATTGTAAAAAGCTTCAATTTTCAGAAAAATCAACCTGCGGAGTACATTCACTCAGACCAATCTTGGTATGAGGGAGATACGGTTGTAGAATTGGACGAAAACTGGGATGGCGATCATCAGAAAATTGTAAACCACATTTCTGTGCCAAGGCAGCGCTTCTTGTGCATTTTAATCAGCTTTCGTCAACTTGGTTTGGCCATAGAGTTGCAGAAAATTGCCAAGGATGAAGATGGTGTTAGTTACCCGCGTTTAGTACGCTCAGAAGGAGCTGCACCATATTATACACAACCACCACCAGAACCTATTGTTGACGAGCCAGAAGATCTAGCGGTTCCAGAAATGGAGCTAGATATGTTTGATGGCGATGGCCCAAGCGAAGCGGAGATTGAGCGCATTGGCAAAGAGGCGGAAGAAGCAAGCAAAGCAGGTTTGTTGAAGGCCCCAGACGTAGATATGTCTAAGTTGAAAGAGCAAAGCAAGAAGAAGGATGATGCAAAAGAAGATGGCTTTGAGGCGTTCAATATGGACGATTTGATGTAATTGAATAAGTTCCTCGGTTAGAGGTGCTGAGGAACGGAGCGGAGGATTTAGACTTAATTATGACCGCAACCAACTCATCTTCCAAAACTCTTTATGTTGTTTGCGGCCCAACCGCAGTTGGCAAAACCGAATACGCCATTAATCTGGCCAAAGAGCTGAATGCCGAAATAATCTCAGCAGACAGTCGCCAGTTGTATCGTGAGATTCCAATCGGAACAGCACAGCCTTCTAAAGAAGAATTAGCTCAGGTAAAGCATCATTTTATTGCCAACCGTTCGGTAGAAGATGATTACAATGCTGGAATGTTTGAGCGTGATGCACTTGAATTACTAGATGTACTTTTCGTGAAGCATGATGCCGTTGTATGCTGCGGAGGCACTGGTCTATACATCAAGGCGCTTTGCGAAGGGTTAGATGATGTTCCTAAAGCTGATGAAGCGCTTAGAGTTGAATTGAATAATCGTTTGGAAACTGAGGGTCTAGAATCACTTCAATCAGAACTTAAAAAGTTAGACCCTGTTCATTTTGATAAGATGGATTCTCAAAACCCGCAGCGGGTAATTAGAGCTTTGGAGGTTTGTCTTTCAACGGGAAAACCGTTCTCATCCTTTCATGCTTCAGAAAAGAAGTCAAGACCATTTCAAATCAAGAAAATTGGTTTAGAAATGCCACGAGAAGAACTCTATTCTAGAATTAATAATAGGGTAGATGTAATGCTTGAAAACAGCTGGTTAGAAGAAGCTAAATCAGTTTATGACAAACGACATCTCAATGCGTTAAACACCGTGGGCTACAAAGAGCTGTTTGCTCATTTATCTGGAGAAATGACAATAGAAGACGCCACCGAAAAAATTAAGATCAACACAAGGCGTTTTGCAAAACGCCAACTTACTTGGTTTAAGAAGGATGTGGAGATTGAGTGGCAAACAGTGGATTAAAAGTCATAGTAATCCTTACGCCTTGATAGTTTTAGGTCTTGCAAAATGCTCGATTTAACCTTTAGGTCAAAACTCCACATTTGTTGAGCACCAAAAGGAACCCAAGTCATGCTAAACTCCCAGCAATGTAAATCGCGGTAAATACTGAGAGAGGTATAACTTAAATCGTTGTTTACAAAATCGTATCCAGAGCTAAAGCCAATCTTCCATTTTGGGGTGAGGGAAACATCGCCCTGAAACTGCAATGTTTGAACAATTCTATTTGCTGCACTTGCCAAATTATTCACAGTAAGGTTGTAACTAATGTCCAGTCTCCATGGAACATTAAAGTCAATGTAAGCTGCTTTTGCGGAGTTAATCTGGGCCATTTCGGCATCTGTCGCTATATCGCTTTGATAGTCTTGTTGTTTGGTTTTGCCATTTAAGTTTAGCGTAAGTGCCACCGTGGCATTCGTTAATCTGGTAAGTTGCCCCGTTTCGTTTACCAGCCAAGTGTTAATTGCTTTTCCGGTAGTGTCTTGCGCGTAAGGCGAGAAGTTCATATTGAAGTTTACGCCCAATCTATTTAGGATTCTCGTTCTACCACTTACTCTAATGTCAGAAAGGTTCATAGAATCTGCGAACAAATTGTAGCTCCCAGAAACATTCAAAGCTTCTAGAATTTTAATCTTTTTAAACCCAGTTACGGTGTCTTTTTTGGACCGGACTTTCATCTCCAACGTATTTCCAAACCCATAAGTAATAGCTCCTGTATTACTTGTAGGCGCACGACCGTAAATGCTTAATGCATCATGACTGTAGCTTATGAAGCTTGCATTTTCTCCGTAGTAGCCGCGGTCGTCTTCGGCCAATTTCGGACGGTAAGAGAACCCAACTCTTGGGTTGAAAACGTGCCTAATTCCTCTTATCCAACCTTTCTTGAATTGCACTAAACCGTAAAGCGTGGTGTTCATATTAACCGATGCGTTTACATCTCGGTTGCTGTAAAAACCATACGTAGTGTCAATTAACGGGCTTTGCGTTTCATTGTCCCAGCCTCTATCTAAGCGTTGAAAAAACCA
>JBMYXX010000150.1:0-7229 GCA_049608805.1 Flavobacteriales bacterium
CTGTTTTCGAGCACTTTACCAAAAGCATCTGGCCTTTCATCTTCTGCCGCGCTAGAAGTGCTGTGCTACTTTCTGTTCCATCATATAGCAACAGGAAAAGAGCCAAATCGGGTTCAAATGGCTTTAGATTGCCAGAAAATTGAGAACGAGTTTATTGGCGTAGCATGCGGAATAATGGACCAGTTTGCAGTTGCCAACGGAAAAGCAAATCATGCTATCTCTTTAGACTGTAATTCTCTAGAACATGATTTTGTTCCTATTGATTTAGGCGCGTATTCCCTTCTCATCATCAACTCAAACAAACCGAGAACCTTAGCCGAAAGCGCTTACAATCAGCGCAGACAAGAATGCAATGAAGCTCTGGAAATCATAGCCAATTCTAGACCAATTGAAAATTTGGTTAATGCTAAAAACGAAGACTTAAGTCTCCTTGGCGGTAACCTGTTAAAGAGAACAAGACACGCAGCATCCGAGCATCAGCGAGTACAAGATTCTGCCATCGCGCTTAGCAAAAATCAAATCAAAAAGTTTGGCCAGTTAATGACGGAATCTCACCATTCTTTAAGGGAAGACTTTGAAGTGTCGTGTGATGAATTAGATTTCATTGTTGATTTTTCGAATCAAACAGATGGCTGTTTAGGAGCAAGAATGACCGGAGCAGGTTTTGGTGGTTGCTGTATTGCATTAATAGAAACGCGTCAATCAAATCACTTTCAAAAGCAACTCCAAGAGTTCTATTTACAGCGCTTTGGTTTCGCGCCATCGGTTTACCTTGCTAGTCCGTCAAGCGGTGTACATAAACTTCCGTTCTGATTAATCTATATTTAGCGCCACAAACTCAAAACAAACAATTAGAAATATGAAACACTTTTTTACTTTTTGCTTCTCTATTCTGTTGGCAACAGGAACCGCATTTGCACAACCAGATTGTACAGGTGGTAGATATTCAACATTCGATTTATTCTCAGACACTGAGGTTACCAGCGGTGTAACATTTGGTAGCAACACCGCACTAGGTGGTTCAGAAGTTGACCTTAAAATGGACGTTTACGAGCCTGCTGGTGATACCGACACAGACAGACCGGTTGTAATTGTTGCTTTTGGAGGATCGTTTATTGGCGGAGACCGCTCGCAGGTTGCCTTCATGTGCGAAATTCTAGCAAAAATGGGATACGTAGCTGTTGCACCAGACTATCGTGTTGGGCTTTTCTTTCCTAGCCAAATTACCACAACACTTGCTGTGCTTAGAGGCGCTCATGACGTAAGCGGTTGCGTACGTTACCTGAAGAAAACTGCTGCAGAAGATGGAAACCCTTACGGAATTGATTGCGAAAGAATTATTGTTGGTGGAATCTCTGCTGGCGCAATTGCAGCAATTCACTCAGCGTACTTCGATAAAATTGCTGAAATCCCATCTTATATGGAAAATGACACTGCCGGACTTGGTGGCGTAACAGGAAACAGCGGAACGCCAAATTATCCGCATGATGCAATTGGTGTACTAAGTTTTAGTGGTGCAATTGGAGATACTGCTTGGATGGAGCCAGGAGATGCTGCAATTGTTAGTATTCATGAAGAAAACGACAATGTTGTTCCTTACTACACGCAAGAGGTTGCCGTATCTGGAATTCCTACTGGCCTGATTGCTTCTGGTAGTGGAGATGTTCATGTAAGAGCAGCAAACCTTGGATTAACTGAAGATTTACTTGGGTACGCTGGTGTAACTGGCCACGTAGGTTATTTAAACCCAATTGACCAAGATGCACTTGATTTCATGCGCGATTTCTTACTAGAGTTAGTTTGTAACTCAGGTAGAACAAATAGCTGTGCTCAACTTTCTTCTGGCATTGCCGATGTAGAAAGAAACAGCATTAAGTTGTTCCCAAATCCAGCAACAGACGTTTTGAATTTTAACTCAGAAGAAACTGCAACAATCGAAATTATTGATGCAATTGGAAGAGTGGTTCTTAATGGAACAGGCGTAAAAGGTCAGAATAGATTAGATGTTTCTAAGCTTCCTTCTGGTTCTTACACGCTTAGAACAGTTGGAGAAACAATTGGTACAGCTCACTTTATTAAGGAGTAATTGAGTTAACACAACATTTAAAATGCCGCCTAAACATTGTCGTTTAGGCGGCATTTTTTGTTTCCTCAAACAATAAACCTATTCAATCCCGTTTATACTGAACAAACCCTGCCCTGTGATGGTTTTATAAATGTAAATCGGTGTTGAAGTGATGCACAAATGCTGGTCGTTTTACTTGGTTTATTGGTTGATCGAGTTATCATAGATCATCGATTTTTTGGTCCCGAAGCCTCAGGTTTCGGGACCTTCTTTTTTAACGACTTAATGTTAACAAGTACAACAAAAAGCACTTTGATCAAACTAAGACACCGCATAACTTTGCCGAAACCTACAGTTACTCGTACATGGCACTAGGCCTCACTTCCTTATTTAAAAAGAAAGTTGCTGAAGAAAAGGTGGCCGAGTTATTCGTCAACATTTCATTCAATTCTGTAGATACAAGTTTTGCCGAGGTTGCAGAAATCCTTAACAACGATATCAATCTAGTTAACAAAGGCAATATTGACCCAACAAATCAGGATGACTTTCTTCTGATAGTAATTGCCGGAAACTACCATCTGCTTGACGATTACTTTTTTGAAGGTCAGGAAGACCGAATTAAGGAATTGATAATTACAAAGCTTTCTAGCATTTATGGTTTAAGTGCTGAGGCTATGCTTACGGTTTTAACAAACCAACTGGCTTGGTTTAAGAAGATTAACTACCCTTCTAAAAACACGCATTACGCTATGAGCAGAGCGGTGTTTCTGAAATACAATTTGAATGATTTTCAGAAAGATTACTTCCGAAAGCTGAAAGCTCCAGACCCAATTTTACTCAAGAACATTGATGAAGTAATGGAGCAATTCATCATTAAATGGGATACGTTTACGGAGAAGTATCGGATTACTGATTAACCTTATCGTTTAGAGCAAACCGCTCTTCAGCCATTCTTCTTATTTCATCTCCAATTGCCAAACTTGCTGTTGCCGCAGGACTAGGCGCATTCAATACATGCAGAGAATTTCCTTTCTGTTCTATCCGGAAATCATCGATTGTTTCGCCATCTAAACCCAAAGCCATTGCTCTCACTCCTGCCCTGCCAGGTTGCAAATCGTTCATTTCCAAATCCGGGATTAAGCGTTGCAGCGTTTTCAGAAATAAACGTTTTGAAAACGCTCTGCGATACTCGTTGTAAGCAAAGCCAAAATGGTTGAACAATAGATTCCATGTTCCTTTAAACGAAAGTGCCTCAGCTGTATCTTTTAAACTGAAGTCAGTTTTACCATAACCTTCTCGTTTAAAGCTAAAAACGGCATTTGGTCCGCATTCTACACTACCGTCTGTCATACGGGTAAAATGTACACCTAAGAATGGAAATTCTGGGTTCGGAACTGGATAAATAAGGTTCTTCACCTTGTGCTTAGCATGGTCCGCCAACTCGTAGTAATCTCCCCTAAATCCAACTATAGACATGTCTAAATCCACACCATCTTTCTTGGCCAATCTATCAGCTTGTAAACCGCCACAAAACACAACATACTTGGCTTGGTAAGAGTTCTTGTTGGTGCGAATGTTTTTCAATTCACCTTCTTCAGAATAAGAAAGAACCTCCTCATTAAAAACCACCTTACTCTCTTTACCAACAGACTCGGTAATCTCCAGCATTTTGGCGGTTGCCCCAACAAAATCGATAATGCCCGTATAAGGAACCCAGATTCCTTTTATGCCAGTACAGTACGGTTCAATTTCCTTGATTTCGTCAGAATTAATCCAGCGATTATCGGTTAAGCCGTTGGCGATGCCATTATTAAACACCTTTTCCATGTGTGGAAATTCGCTCTCCTCCATGGCCACAATCACCTTTCCGCAAACGTCATGCTTTATGCCGTGCTCCTTCGCGAAAGCAATGAGTTGGTCTTTTCCTTCAACACAATTTTTGGCCTTGTAGGAACCTGGCTTGTAATAAATTCCCGAATGAATAACCCCAGAATTATGTCCAGTTTGATGAGCAGCAGGTCTATCCTCTTTTTCAATAAGAAGAACCTTTAAATCAGGATAGGTTTTCTGAAAACTGTAAGCCGTTGCCGCGCCAACAATTCCGCCACCAACTATACATACATCGAATACTGTTTCTTCAGCCATTTGGCTGCGAATTTAAGGAAACACCACCCTAAACAAATGCGCCATCGCCAACCCTAAATAATTGGCAATTGCGTAGCCAACCAAGCCCGTAGTTAATCCACTAACCACAATGTCCTTGTTCTTCAGAACACTAGCCACGGGGCCAATAAATGCTGGCCCAAATATGCCAGCAACTGAAGTAATGAGAGTTGTATCTGCATCAATCCTAAACAACCAAGAAAGAAGAAAGTGTAGAGCAAGAGTTCCTACAAAAACGCAGGTTACGTAAAGCAAAACGTTCGGACTGGCTTGAAGCATTTCCGAATAGTTTGAGATGGAGCCAATTCCCATGCAAAACACAAGAAGGAAATATTCGCCAAACTCATAAGTACGTGGCAGAAACCTCACTTTCTTGATAAAGGATGCTCCAATGCTTAATGTGGTTACTCCAAGAATAACAGCTGGAGCAGAAAGCTTTCCAGTTACAACCAAAGCAAAACCAATGCTTGCACCAACTATTGCCGCAGAAATTCCAAATGCAGAAAGCAAAGACAGACCAATTTTTCGTTTTGGGGTCATCTGTTGGAGACGCTGATAATGGAACGTCTCATCCCTATCATGCGTTTCTTTCGGAACAAATGATGGCAGGAATTTAAGCGCAACCTTTTGCGCCACAGAAAGCAAAAGCACCAAATACATTGCACTCAGCATTAAATCGCAGGCATTAAGTATGATGAAAGTCTCATTTGAGATTCCTAAACCAGTTCCGATTGCTGCCAAATTTGGCGTTCCGCCAGTATAAACACCCACCATCATTCCTGATAGTTTCCAAACATCATCAACACCCAATTCCTGCAAATGGAAATAGGCTGAAACTGAAAAAGACGCAACAAGCACAGCCACAACCGCCAACCCAAATGAAAGCGCTGTTTGCTTGGCGTATTTCAGCCAAGCCATAAACCGTGTAGAAAGCAACATGAGCGAAATGGCCAGCGGCACGCAGCCCTCAGCAACAGTCTGACTTAGTTTGGTATCTACCGGTGAGTTAGGAATGTTCCCAACTATCAACCCAACTCCGTAACATAGAATGACTGGACCAACCATTCCGGCCATTTTGTTTCTTTTCACAATCTCAATAATGAGAATTGGGAAAACCAACATAATGAGTACCTGAATAATTGATGGATAAGGCATAATCTAAGTTAGTTACCTAAACCAAACAATGACAACGAATAACAAGAAGCTTATTTAAGCCTAAAAACGAAACTCCTTAACCGTATCAACCATCAACTTCACTTTTCTTGGGTCGATGTCTGGATAAACTCCGTGGCCGAGATTAGCTATGTGACGGTCTGGCCCAAAGGCTTTTAGCATTGCCTGCGTTTGAGAAACAATTGCTTCATCATCAGAGTAAAGAACGCATGGGTCAAGATTTCCTTGAAGTGTTTTATTTGGGCCAATAAGGGAACGTGTTTCAGCGATGTCCATGTTCCAATCGAGACCAATTGTTTGGCAGTTCAACTCGCCTAACTCCTTCCGTACGAAGTAAGCGCCTTTAGCAAACACGGTTACTGGAACATCATTTATCGCATCGCAGATTCTTGAAATGTATGGCAACGCAAACTCCTTGTATTGCTCTGCACTTAGAATGCCAGCCCAACTATCAAACACCTGAACAATATCGGCTCCAGCATCTACTTGACCTTTCAAATAATTGATTGTGCTGAGTGTAATTTTCTCGAGCAACTTATGCGCTAAAGCTGGCTCAGTGTAAAGAAATTTCTTGGCTTTTGAGAACGTTTTAGAACCACTTCCTTCAATCATATAACTGAAGATTGTCCAAGGTGCTCCAGCAAAACCAATTAATGGAACTCTACCGCCCAACTCCTTTTTCGTCATCGCGATAGCATCAATAGTGTAACGAACACCTTCAGCCTCAGCTACAACCATTCGATCTACATCTGCGGCCGATTTGATTGTATTCTCAAACCAAGGGCCTTGCTTTTCAACCATCTGGTATGGCAATCCCATTGCTTCAGGAATTACAAGAATGTCTGAGAAAATAATAGCCGCATCAACGCCTAAATGGTCAACCGGCTGAATGGTAACTTCACAAGCAAATTCGGGGCTTTCAACCAGCTCTTTAAAACCGCCCATTTTAGCACGAACCTCTCTGTATTCTGGGAGGATTCTTCCTGCTTGGCGCATTAACCAGACAGGCGTTCTTTCAACTTTTTCTCCTCTGGCGGCACGTAATAAAAGGTCGTTTTTAAGCATGGGGCAAAGTTACTTGTCAAATGCGAAAGGAAAAACGAAATCCGTCTGATCTATGTCAGCACCACCATAGAAGACGGAATGTCTTCCCTACCCAATGCACGTAGCATCTTTCCGTGACCTAAAACAGCTTGCGTAAACGTTGGAATGCAGTGATATGGCAAATCGAAATCTTTGGCTGTTTGCGCTATGATTGGCGCTAATGCCGGATAATGCACATGACTTACTTTAGGAAAAAGGTGATGTACAACCTGAAAATTCAGACCACCAACAAACCATGTAACCAGTTTATTGTTTGGAGCAAAGTCTGTAGTTGTTCTAAGCTGATGGATTGCCCATTCATCCTTCATTTTCCCTTCCTCATTTGGCTTACTGAACTCACATATTTCCATGATGTGAGCTGATTGAAACACCATTCCTAAAATCAGTCCACCAATAAAGTGCATGAGAAAAAAGCACCCTAAGGTACCGTAGCATGGTAACGGCAAAATCATAATTGGCAAAGCCAACGTGAGGAACAAATAAGCCGCTTTAAACAAGAATACACGTAGAATAATCAGACCAAAGCCGGAATCATAATTGGTGGTCATTCCAGAGTTTTTGTAATCAACTAACTGTTTAAAGTCCTTCATAAAAACCCAGCTAACGGTCATCAACCCATAAAAGAACCAACCGTAAATATGCTGGAAGCGATGAATGGCTCTGCGTTTTGCAAACGGTGAAAACCGCAACATTGGAAATGTTACCGTATCGGCATCCAACCCAT
>JBMYXX010000151.1:0-7228 GCA_049608805.1 Flavobacteriales bacterium
CCAATGAAATTTTGGATATGCATTGGTTTACAGAAAGTCATGGGATGCTTATGGCCGGGCCTTGGGGAGGTTTTTACCAAACCACTGATGGAGGAATAAACTGGACCGCAGTTGGAACTGCAAACGCTGGGTTTTGCCAAACATCAGCCTTATTTTTCTTTGATGAAGACTTTGGTTTTGCTGGTGGAGCAGGTTGCTTTGAAGGCCACATTATTGACCGTTTTGAAAATGGCACTTGGAGCACTACAAATTATCCTAACGATTGGGATAGCAACAATTGGATAACGGCTCTGGAGTTCGCAGATGCTACAAATGGTCTTGCCGGAGCTATTGATGGCACTATTTTAAGAACAGATGACGGTGGTTTGAATTGGGATACAGTTCCTGATGTTTTGCTAGACACTACAGTTTCAGATTTCATTTTCTATCCTGATGGCACTATCAGGGCAACTCACGCAGAAGGCAATACTGGAGGTGTTATGATTAGCACAGATGGAGGCCTAACTTGGCAAACAGATAGCGAAACGTTAACATTTTTCTATCCTGGCATGAACGCAGGGCATTTGGATGCTAATGGAACTACATATATTGGTGGAACTTCAGGATTTGGTGATGGCGGAGTTATTTTCGATAACAGCGGAGAATTCTGGAATTGGGGGAGTATTGATAAACCGATAAATGATATCACGTCTTATGGTGATTCTATCACGTTTCTTGTAGGAGATTCAGGAGCAATTTACTCCAGTGCTAATCCCATGACATTAGGAGTTGAGGATGAGGAAACAATGAATTTTAATCTTGCACCAAATCCAGTTCAGGATAAGATTCAAATCACAGGATTAACTGAATCAATAGTTGGATATTCAATTATAGATGTTTCTGGCCGAACTGTTGTAGAAGCCGATAAAAGAGCTTTTGGTCGATTTGATGTTGATGTTTCAATCCTAAACAATGGTTGTTATTTCCTCAATCTAAAAACCGACCACGGAAAAGGCACAAAACGATTCGTTAAGCTTTAAAAGCCACACAACTAATTTCAACGTTCACACCTTTTGGGAGCCCAGCAACTTGCACGGCTTCTCTAGCGGGTGGATGTTCGTCAAAAAACTCAGCGTAAACAGCATTTACCTGAGCGTAATAAGCCATATCAGACAAATAAATGGTTGTTTTAATTACATGAGAAAAATCCATTTCTACAGCTTCTAAAACAGCTTTTAGGTTTTGCATTACACGACCTGTTTCGTGTTCAATATTGTCCATTTCTAACTCACCTGTTTCTGAGTTAAGTGCAATCTGACCAGAAGTGTATAGAAATCCGTTAACAACAATGGCTTGGCTGTATGGGCCAATGGCCGCTGGAGCTTTATCTGTATGAACCGTAGTTTTCATGTAGATTGATTTTGACGCGAATATAGACCCTGAAATGAATTCAGGGTGACGTCATGCTGAACTTGTTTCGGCATCCATGAAATGAGTTTAGCTTTGCCAGCTGATGAAGACCCTGATTCTCGATAACTACGATTCGTTCACGTTTAACTTGGTTCATTACCTAGAACAGTTTTGTGATGATATAACTGTAAAACGGAATGATGAAATTTCTCTGGATGAAGTAGATGCGTTTGATGCCATTGTTCTCTCTCCAGGGCCAGGTTTGCCTAAAGATGCTGGTATTATGCCTGAGCTTATAAAACGATACTCAGCAACAAAAAAAATCTTAGGAGTTTGTCTAGGTCAACAGGCAATTGGCGAAGCGTTTGGCGCAAAGCTTAAGAACCTAAATCAAGTTCACCACGGTGTTGCTATTCCAGTTAACACTAGCGAACCAGTCGATAAACTATTCGATGGGTTACCCGATAGATTTGAAACGGGCCGTTATCATTCTTGGGTAATTGATAAAGACACAATTCCGTTAGAATTGGTTGTTGCTGCTACAGATGATGAAGGCGAGGTCATGGCAATCCGCCATAAGGAATTTGACGTTTGTGGAGTGCAATTTCACCCAGAAAGTTTACTTACTCCTGACGGACTGAAAGTGATTGAGAATTGGGTTCACAGTTAATTACATTTGAACTATGCCAAAACTGTTTGAAGAATTCACAGCGCCCACGTTGGCCGACTGGAAAAAGCTCACCGAAAAGGAGCTGAAAGGAAAAGATATTTTCGATTTACCACTATGGCTAGAAAGCGATGGTTTCGAAGCCAAAGCAGCTTACTTCAAAGAACAAACAGAGAAGTTACCGATGTACGGGCAGACCATTCGTCCGTTGCGGTTTGATCAACAGAATAACGATTGGTTGATCTGCACTGATGTTAGGGTTGAAGATGTGGGCGAAGCCAATGCTGAAATCTTGCACAAGCTTTCGTTGGGTGCTTCAGCAATTATTATCGATTTAAACGGTCATGATTTTGCCCGAGACGAATTTGATACGCTGTTCGATGGTGTGATTGTGGATGCCATTGCGGTTTCATTCTGCAACGCTTATAATCCGCTTCGTTTCCAAGCAGATTACTTCGAATGGACGGAGAAGAACGACTATGGTGCTGAGAACCTGATGGGTGGCTTTTGGTTTGAGCAGATGAATGCTGACCTCGCAACTGCCATCATCAACGATAATAACAGACATGCCTTTGGTGCCGTTGGTTTGAATTGCCAGCAGTTTTACATGAAAGGCGCAAACATTCCGCAGCAATTGGGAGCAAGTTTAGCTTGGGGGAATGAACTCTTGAACGGACTTCGTAAGAAGGGAATTTCGTTTGAGCAGGTTTCTGACAATCTTGGGTTTAGCTTGGCAATTGGTAATTCATTTTTGCCGGAAATCGCCAAGTTCCGGCTGATGCGTTTCCTCTGGGCAAGAGTGCTGCAGCAGCATGGAGCAGCTACCAAACGCTGGAAAACGTGGGTGCATGCGCAAACAGGAGAACGCCATTTAAGCAGTTTGGATACTCCCGTTAATCTGCTTCGCGAAAATGCACAAGCAATGAGTGCCGTTTTTGGTGGAGTGGATAGTCTTACGGTCAACCCATTTAGACAAGACGAACCGGAGTTAGCCGATAGAATGGCTATTAACACACAGCATCTCATGAAGGAAGAAGCGCGGTTAGATAGAGTTATCGACCCCGCTGCTGGAAGCTTTTATGTGGAACATTTGACTGATATTCTGGGCAAAAAAGCTTGGGATTTCTTTTTAGAAATTGAAGAACGTGGCGGTTACTCGGTATGTGCTGCAGATGGTTTCTTGGAAGATGAATTTGCCAAGTCGGATGAAGCTTATTACAAAGAAGTTGAGGAGTTGCAGCGCGTGCTGGTAGGAACCAACAAGTTTCCATCGCCATTTGAGAAGTCGAACGATAAAGCGGAGGAAGAATGAAACCAGATTTTAAAAACACCGAGTTCTATTTGAAATCATCAGACCTTGATTCTACCGAGGCTGGTCAGGTATTCGATACACCGGAAGGAATTCCGGTAGCCGCAGATAACTATAAAGCGGAGATTGAAGACTTAGAACATGTAGATTTCGTTTCAGGCTTGCCACCATTTTTGCGTGGACCGTACGGTTCAATGTATGTCAGTCGCCCGTGGACAATTCGGCAATATGCTGGTTTCTCCACAGCTGAGGAAAGCAACGCGTTTTACCGAAGAAACCTAGAAGCAGGGCAGAAGGGACTTTCAGTTGCTTTTGATTTAGCAACACATCGCGGTTACGATTCTGACCACGAGAAAGTGGTTGGAGATGTTGGAAAGGCGGGAGTTGCAATCGATACCGTGGAGGATATGAAAATCCTTTTCGATGGAATTCCGCTAGATAAAATGTCGGTTTCCATGACCATGAACGGAGCCGTGCTGCCGATTATGGCGTTTTTCATTGTGGCGGCTGAGGAGCAAGGAGTAAGTCCAGAGCAACTCACCGGAACCATCCAGAATGACATCCTGAAAGAATTTATGGTGCGGAACACGTACATCTATCCGCCATTGCCAAGCATGCGCATCATCAGCGACATTTTTCGCTACACGAGTAAGAACATGCCTAAGTTCAATAGCATAAGCATTTCTGGCTACCACATGCATGAGGCTGGAGCTACAGCAGATATTGAGTTGGCTTATACTTTGGCAGATGGACTGGAATACATCCGAACAGGAATTGAAGCAGGGCTGAAGATTGATGATTTTGCTCCGCGATTGAGCTTCTTTTGGGGCATTGGCATGAACTTCTTCATGGAAATTGCCAAGATGCGCGCTGGTCGTTTGCTATGGGCAAAACTCGTCAAGCAATTCGACCCGAAACTGGCAAAGAGTATGGCTCTAAGAACGCATTGCCAAACATCTGGCTGGAGTTTGACAGAGCAAGACCCATACAATAACGTGATGCGAACCAACATGGAAGCCATGGCTGCGGTGTTCGGTGGAACACAAAGTTTGCACACCAATTCTTTGGATGAAGCCATTGCATTGCCAACAGATTACTCCGCACGGATTGCACGGAATACGCAGCTTTTTATTCAGAATGAGACGGACATCTGCAAGAGTATTGATGCTTGGGGAGGTTCGTATTATGTTGAGAAGCTAACGAATGAACTGTGCGAAAAAGCCTGGAAGTTGATTGAAGAAGTTGAGGAGTTGGGTGGCATGGCAAAAGCCATAGAAACAGGGCTTCCGAAAATGCGAATTGAAGAAGTTGCTGCGCGAAAACAAGCACGAATTGATAGTGGAGAAGAAGTGATTGTAGGAGTAAACCGATATGAGCTGGATGAAGAAATACAACTTGATATTCGGGAGGTTGATAATAATGCGGTAAGAGAAGGTCAGCTAAAACGATTGGCGGAAGTGAAAGCCAGCCGTGTTGAAAAAGCTGTACAGGATGCTCTTGAAGCGATTAGTGAATGTGCCAAGACTGGAGAAGGAAATCTGCTTGAGTTAGCGGTTGATGCCGCTAGAAAACGAGCAACATTAGGAGAAATTTCTGACGCCATGGAAACGGAATTCGACCGTTACAAAGCGGTTGTGCGTTCTATTTCGGGTGTATATTCAGGCGAGGTGAAAAAGAACGAAGATTTCATAGCAGCGCAAGAAGCGGCAGATGCATTTGCGGAGAAGGAGGGAAGGCGCCCTCGAATTCTTGTAGCCAAAATGGGTCAGGATGGCCACGACCGTGGTGCCAAGGTTATCGCTACTTCGTTTGCTGATATTGGTTTCGATGTGGATATCGGCCCACTTTTCCAAACGCCAAAAGAAGTTGCCAAGCAAGCGGTTGAGAATGACGTTCATATTGTTGGAGTTAGTTCATTAGCAGGCGGACATAAAACACTTGTTCCTGCAGTAATTGCCGAACTGAAAGAATACGGAAGAGAAGACATCATGGTAGTAGCTGGAGGCGTAATTCCTCAGCAGGATTACGACTTCCTTTTCGAGAACGGGGTAGCCTTTGTTTTTGGACCTGGAACGGTGATTGCCAAAGCCGCACAGGAGGTCTTGGAGCAGTTAAGTGTTTAACGTTCGTTTTTTCTTTTCCAAAGTAATAACCGAGCGAGCGATTCGTTTGAGAATCATGAAAAGGATTAAAGCAATTTCTCTTCTTTTAATAGCAGCATTTGCCGCAAGTCTATTTTTCTCTTCTTGTGCAACTGGACACCAAGCACGAAAGTGTGACGGAAGAAAGGCTATTCGGACCCCAATGGGGCCAATGTGATAACTGTCACAAATCCCAATAATTCAGAACTGTTTTTCAGTTCGTACTATGACGAGCATCATATTATTCCTGTAATCTAGCAGTTTACTTGCCAGCTGCTACTAACTTGCAGTAATATTCAGAGTCGTGAACAACCCATTCAACTTTAAACATTTCAAAGGTGACTTATTCGGTGGATTGACTGCTGGAATTGTTGCCCTTCCTTTAGCATTGGCATTCGGAGTAAGCTCCGGACTAGGGCCAAGTGCTGGTCTTTACGGTGCCATTTTTGTCAGCTTTTTTGCTGCGCTTTTTGGTGGCACAAGCACACAAATTTCGGGTCCGACTGCTCCAATGACGGCCGTAAGTATGGTTGTTGTGGCAGGTATTCTTGCTCTTAATGATGGAGATGTATCCAAGGCGTTACCAGCCATTCTTACCATATTTCTGCTAGCTGGTTTAATGCAAGTCGGGCTTGGACTTATGGGTATGGGTAAGTACATCAAGTATATTCCAAATCCAGTTGTATCTGGCTTTATGACAGCCATTGGTGTGATAATACTCGTAACACAGGTTTTGCCTTCAGTCGGATACTACCCGAAGGAAGATGCAGAATTTGTGAATCAATTTAAGGCCGCTGCCGAAGAGGAAATTCTAGAAAACATTTTGAGAGATGAAGTAGGAGAGGGCATGCTGGTTTTGGAAGATTTCTCGGAAACCATTGATCGTGCGGAACATGTTTCTGAGGAGGAAATTCTTAGAGAATCAAAAACCTTAGCGGCTAAAGAAGCTAGTGGCGTCCTTGGTGCATTTAAAGTTCTTCCTAGAGCGGTTAGAAACATTAACTGGATTGAGTTGATTCTAGCACTCGGAACTATTGCCATCATTTTTGGATTTAAACGGATAACCACCGCCATTCCAAGTACTCTGGTAGCCTTGATTGTCATGTCTGGAGCGGCCATCGGGTTTGGGATTGACTACAGACCTATTGAGCAAATTCCAGGTGGGCTTCCCAATATCAACTTGGGCATTTTTACAGAATTTAGCCTTGGGAATATTGCACCTTACATCTTTACCGCACTCACCTTAGCCTTACTCGGTGCGATTGATTCTTTGCTTACCTCGGTTGTTGCCGATAACATGACCAAGACTAAACACAATCCGAACAAGGAGTTAGTCGGACAAGGAATCGGAAACAGCGTAGCGGCTCTCTTCGGAGGAATTCCCGGGGCAGGAGCAACCATCCGAACCGTTGTGAATATTAATGCTGGTGGAAAAACCCGTTTATCAGGAATGATGGCTGGAGTTTTGTTGTTTGTGATTTTGTTGGCGTTGGGACCAATTGCCTCTCAAATTCCCGCAGCTGTTTTAGCTGGAATTCTGGTTACCGTTGGAATTGGCGTAATGGATTATAAAGGGTTGAAGGCAATCCCGAATATGCCAAAAAGTGAGGTTGCAATCATGTTGGTTGTACTCATCTTGTCTTCTCTTTGGAACCTTGTTTTCGCTGTCGGTATTGGTCTGGTTATCGCTTCGTTAATGTTTATGAAAGAGATTGGAGATTT
>JBMYXX010000152.1:0-7138 GCA_049608805.1 Flavobacteriales bacterium
GGTAAGTGTGAGGGAAATCCAACTGGTTGGTCCATGTCTCTCATCCCGAATTGCCTTGTTTCTAGGCGGAAGATTTGGTTGTTCTTTTAGCATGCAAACCTCGCAAGGCTTAGTCAAGTAAAGCCCATCTTCGGAATTAATTTCAATACCCGATTTTAACTTGATGATGGATTCTTCGTCTATCAATCCATCTACCTGAGCGTAGTATTCCTTCTCAACTTTTTCACTTCTGATGTACTCACTTACTTTTCCATCGGTAGTGAGAAGAAGCAATCCTTCTGAGGGTTCGTCCAATCGGCCAATGGCCATTGTACCTTCGGGGAAATCATGTAAATCTCCAAGGAGTCTCTTGTTCTTTCGCTTGGTTTGATTATTCACAAACTGAGACAAGTACCCGTCTGGTTTATAGAGAATGAAATGCCGATGCTTCATTCAAACTTTGCTGAACAAATACAGCATTTCAGTAGCTATTTGCTTGCAGCGTTCGTCATACTTGGCAGTTTCTTCCGCTGTTCGGTCAGCCACCTTAGGATCGTCATAGGTTAAGCTCGCTCTAAACTCGGCACCATGAATGATGGGGCAATTTTCGTCTGCGTCAGAACACGTCATTATTGCCGCAAATCCAAGCTGCGGATTAGACGGATTGTCAAACGTTTTCGAATAACAATCAAGGGCACCAACACTATCAGAAAACCGAACTGAGTACCGTGGATTGGTTCCTACCGTTCCTTCAATTTTAAGTCCCGCCCGTTTGCAGGCTTCCACAGCTCGTTTGTTAAACGCTGTTTCTTCGGTTCCGCCTGAAAATGTTTGGACGTTACCAACGCCAAATTTCGCTGCGGCAACCGCTGCCCACACCTGTCCAAACTGACTTCGTCTAGAATTGTGGGTGCAGATGAAAGTCAGGTTTGCCGTTTCGCCTAACTTGGCTTTTTCTGCAACATAATTTGCCACGATTTCGAGGTCTTTTTTACGCTGTTTATCTATTGTACTAAAGTTTACCAAGCAGTCTGATGCATAAGTTTCAACTCCAGGAATCAATGCAATTGGCTTTCTGGTTGGAACTTTAGGATTAGAAGGTTCAGAAGCCAAACGATCATTAAGCGCCTCGTAATATTGATTTCGTTCTATTCTCCGCTTTTGATAAATAGGGAAGAGAATTAGGATGAGGAATGGGAAAATCAGTAGGAATACCGTAACCAGTAATACGAGTAGGAAGACAAGAATTATGCTCCCTTCAATCAAGCTTTCAAACCCAGAAAATCCCTCAAATGTGAAGGCGTACAGCCCGAATACCATTAAGAGCGTGCCTGTTACGGGAATAATGCCAAGTAGTCCCATGTAGCCCCAATTCACCTTAATCATGTATTTCCACATGAACCATTTTTCGGGAAAAGCTGGGGTTCCTTCCAACAATTGAGCTTCTTTGAATCTCCAATTACCTAATCCCGCAGCGGGAAAAAGTAGCAACCATATAATGTGTTTTGCTCCTAACTCGCCATTGCCAGTAAACAGGTAAAATACGGTTAGAAATGCCCCAAGAATGAGGTTGTAAACGAAGTAGGAGAGAATGATTTCAAACACAGCACGAATCTACGTTTTAACTTTAGTTTGATAGTAAGCTATGAGGTTCTGGTGTAAGAGAAAGCCCGCTGTCTTTATTGAATGGCAACGGGCTTTTTAAGAGGTAAAAGAGTTTAACAACAACCGCTTGACGGCTCGCAGCATGCTTCTTCCTTCTTGGCTGGCTTAACTATCTGGAGAGCAGCAACTTTCTCCTTTTGCTTCTAGAGACGGGTCGTTCCATTCTACATCTGCATGGAAATAGTAAACCTCCCAACGGTAGCCATCTGGGTCTGCCACCCAAAACTTGTCTTGCTTAGCATAGCAGCAATTGGTTCCTATTTCTTCCATTGTTCCAAGACCAGCAGCTTTAACGCTTTCAAGTCTGTTAAACATTTCAGCCTCGGTTTCAACCTGAAAACCAAGATGGCCGAAATCGGCACCTACGCGGCTTTTATTCTCAACAAACGAAATGACCAGCGCTGGTTTTTCAAGTATAAATTTGGCATAGCCAGGTTTTACTTTGGTGGCAGTTTCTCCAAAGAAGGTTTGGTAGAAACTGACTGTTTTATTCACGTCCTTCACATAAAGACTAACGTGCATTTTAGGATATTCTGAGTTATTCATGATTATTTATTTATCGGGTTATTACGATTAATTGACTCAAATTTTTTAACAGCAATTAGTTGCTGAACAACAACTGGCTAGTAATCCTGAAATGAGCGAATTTGCTTTGCTGAGTTGTGCCGGATTTAAACAGTAGCAAGTGCTGACGCCATTTACGTTTCCTTGAATGAAACCAGCTGCTTTCAATGCTTTTAGATGTTGAGATACGGTTGCTTGAGCCAAGCCTATTTCGTTAACGATACTTCCACAAACACAATTATTCCGCGTGCTTAAATACTGCAGTATGGCAATACGCGCTGGATGTCCCAAAACCTTGGCCATTTCGGCCAGTTCATTCTGCTCGCTAGTAAACTGCTGTGTTTTGCTTAAACCCATATCAATCGCAATATTACGATAAATGATTTGAGCGGCAATGAAAGTTTCTAACATTCTGATGAAGAACAGTTAATTTGAATATATTCATCGCCATATCAACCAACTGAAGCCAGCCATCAGCCTAAAAACGGGGCGAAACCGAAAAGCCAAAAGAGTAGGGAACTAAAACAACCAATTAATGGATACGCAAAAAGTAGATATGTTCTTAATGACTAATGCCAAATATTTTGAAGGGCATCAAATTCCTATGATTCGTAAGCAGCTAGAAGAGGCTGGTGAAGACAAGTGGATTAAAATTCAGTCTATGAACCTTAAAGACCCAACTACCTCGTTAATTGTTTCAATTTTAGGCGGGCAACTTGGAATTGACCGTTTTATTATTGGCGATACAGGAATGGGCGTTGGTAAACTGCTTACCTGTGGTGGCATGGGTATTTGGGCCATTGTAGATTGGTTTCTAATTATGGGCCGAACGAGAGAAGTGAATTTCGAGAATTTTCAACGTGCAATAATGTGATTTGAATTCCAATAAACCACATTATTGGGTTTACCTATTAATCGCAGCGGGCTACGCTTGGCTCATATGGAATTACACAACAACAGCTGGCGTAGAAACCGTTTGCTTGTTTAAACAATCCACAGGTTTTGCGTGCCCATCGTGCGGTATTACGCGTTCGATAGTAGCAATCTTAGAGGGAAACTTAGCAGACGGTTTTATGCAAAATCCGCTAGGCTTTGTTGCTATTGTTGCACTTGCTTCTATTCCGTTGCTAGGAATAGCGAGCTTAATGCTAGCCAGAAATTTAGTTTCTGAGTTAGTGATTTGGTTTGAGGCTGGCATTCGTCATCCAAGAATTGCCCTTCCGCTTGCTGGACTAATAACGTCAAACTGGGTGTGGAATATTCTTAAAGATTTATGACAGTAGAACCGGAACTAACATTTGAACCAAATGATTTTGAGGCTGAAAGAGCCTCCAATAGCTATTTGATGTCCGTAATGGCGCTTATAGTTGGTTTACCATTGCCAATAGTCAATTTGGTTGCAACGCTAATCTTTTATCTCGCCAATAGAAAATCGACTCATTACGTTCGTTGGCATTGCACACAAGCTTTACTTTCTCAAGCTACGGTACTGTTTATGAATAGTGCCAGCATGTGGTGGACGCTTTCCATTTTGTTTGATGAAATGCGAATTAGCAACGCCTACATTGCCTACATGATTACGGTTTTTATATTCAATTTATCCGAGTTTATCTTAACCATTTACACAGCTATAAAGGTTAGAAAACGAGAACACATTGAGTGGTGGTTTTGGGGAGGATTGGCTAACAAAATCTGTAGATCGTAATGGGCAAGTTGATAGGACAATTTTTTCTAATGACTGCCGGTTTCTTCGGAGTCTGGTTTGCGCTTAGTCAAGTTCCGTTTGTAACTGATGAAAAGCTTGCCGAAATGACGGCAACAAATGAGCAGCGTCTGGGTGATATGATGATGGAGATGATTACCAAAACCGAAACTGAAGTGAAAACCGACAGTGCGGTTGCCATCGTACATGAGGCGAAAGAGAAGCTTTGCGAAGCAATCGGAATAGAGCATTCTCAGATTAAGCTTCATGTGATTTACAATAGTGAGGTAAACGCATTTGCTTTACCAGATAGTAATCTCATCGTTTATACTGGTTTGATTGCCTATTGTAAAAATGCTGATGAGATGGCAGGTGTAATGGGCCATGAGTTGGGACATATTGTCGAAGGTCATGTTATGAAAAAGCTGGTTAAGGAAGTAGGCTTAACTATGCTTGGGGTTCTTGTTGGAGGTAATTCTGGTTCAGAGGTTTTGGTTGAAGTATTTAAAACGTTGACATCGTCTTCGTTTGACCGTTCTCAAGAAAGAGAGGCAGACCGATTGGCTGTTGAATACATGCTTGAGGCAAATCTCGACCCAGAGCATTTGGCCAATTTCATGTTTCGTCTTTCTCAAGAAGATCATGCCTACCCAGAATTTATGGAGTGGGTGAGTACACACCCAGATTCCAAAGATCGTTCGGCAGATATTCTCAAATTGAAGAATGAATCTGACCAAACCGATTTTGAAACCCTTGCAACAGACGAAGAATGGGAAACGCTTAAAACGCGACTCAATCTCAATTACTTGTAGCCTCAATCAGTTTCGAGGCTAACTTAGCCGTCAATGCAACAGTATTCAAATCCAGAGGAGTGGAAGAATGCCATTGTTTCGGGAAACCGAATGGCTCTTGCGCGTGCTATTACGCTGGTTGAAAGCACAAAAGAAGAGCACTTAACCTTGGGTTCTGAACTTGTTTCGGCATGTTTGCCCCATACTGTTGAAAGCCGAAGAATTGGAATTACCGGAGTGCCAGGTGCTGGAAAAAGCACATTTATAGATTCGTTTGGTTCTCAACTTACCGCAGCCGGGCATAAAGTTGCAGTGCTAGCTGTTGACCCAAGTAGCGAGGTTTCGCAAGGAAGTATTCTTGGCGATAAAACGAGGATGGAAAAGCTATCCTCAGATTCAAACGCATTTATCCGCCCAACCCCAGCCAGTGGAAGTTTAGGTGGAGTGGCTCGTAAAACAAGAGAAACCATAATTCTTTGTGAAGCAGCTGGTTACGACACTATACTTATAGAAACAGTTGGTGTTGGACAGAGCGAAACAGCCGTTCATTCTATGGTAGACATGTTTGTTTTGTTGGTGCTTGCTACTGCCGGAGACGAACTTCAAGGCATTAAACGAGGCATCATGGAAATGGCCGATTTGGTAATCATCAATAAAGATGATGGAGAAAATGCCAATTACACCAAGCTCGCAAAAGCATCCTACCATCAAGCATTACACATGTTTCCAGGTAAGGAAAGCAACTGGACGGTTCCCGTGGTTGCGTGTTCTTCTATAAGCGGTAAAGGTGTTGATGAAGTTCAGCTTAAACTGGATGAGTTTTTCAACCATGTAAGCGTTTCTGGCTTTCTGTCTGAGAACAGAAAAAACCAAAATGGCTACTGGTTAAAGCAGGCCATATCTGAAGAATTACAGCATCGCTTTTATGCTGATTCAAATACAAATCAGGCGCTCAATAAGTTAGAAGAAGAGGTTAAGTCGGGAAAATTGAATCCTTTTGAAGCTTCTAGAGAATTGCTCAAAAACTGGGGCTACAAAAGCTGACGCGCTTCTGTCCGTAGGATTTTGATTGCATCGGCAGTAGGAGAAACGCCTGCGGCTCCTAAAATGGTAAACAAAGCATTACTAAGCTGAACTCCAGTAGCATTATCTCCAACCTTTTTGGCTGCCAAATCAATTAGTTGATTAATCGCTGTTTTACTCTCCTGAACCTTGTTCCACGCTAGTTCCGAAACATAAATTTGCTGCGTAAGGTTGTGCTCATATTCTGTTCTAATTGTGCTCTGGAGTTCTCTAGCAAACATGGCCGCGTTGGCTCCCGGTTTATGAATACGCGGCACCATTTGATTTGGCTCTATTCGTTCTAACAACAGAATAAGTCGTTCGTAAGCTTGTAGTCGTGTAATGGTAATGTTTGAGCCAGTTATAGGCGCTTCTGCTGCTTGACTCACTTGCTTACCAGCAGCTTTATTCCGCTGGTTTTGTTCTTCAAAAAACGCACGAAGCATAAAGTATGCAGTAACGAATACAATCCCAGACGGGATGGTGTATTTCAGTATTTCGAGGATAGTTGCAGCGATTTCGTTCATGGTCTGAGTTTGCGATAAAAATACCTTTTCAACGTAAACGGTGAATAAGCTTTTGATATTGTCATGTAAGTTCGATTCTGCTACAGAGAGCAATCGTTAAATTCGCGGAAAATTCAACCTATGGACCAGCATCTTTCAGACAGAATCAAGAAACTTAGCGAATCACAAACCATTGCCATGGCCAGAAGAAGCCGTGAGCTAAGGGCAGAAGGCATAGATGTTATCTCATTGAGTTTGGGAGAACCAGATTTAAATGCGCCAATTCACGTAAAGGAAGCCGCTAAACAAGCCATCGATGAAGATTGGAGTCATTATCCGCCTGTGGCAGGTTACCCAGAATTAAGGAAAGCCATTTCGGAGAAGTTTAAAAGACAGAATGGCTTGGATTATTCGCCAGAGCAAATATTGGTTTCTACTGGTGCTAAGCAGTCTTTGGCAAACGTAATTTTGAGTTTGGTAAACCCAGGAGATGAAGTAATTATTCTTGCTCCGTACTGGGTTAGTTATTTGGAGTTGGTTAAACTCGCTGGCGGAAAAGCCAAGTTTGTTACCGCAGGAATTGACACCGATTTTAAATCATCGGCACAAGAGCTTGACGAAGCGATAAGCAACGAAACAAAGCTGATTATTTTCAGTTCGCCAAGTAACCCTACAGGTACGTATTACGATAAAGAAGAGCTTCAGGGATTTGCTCAGGTAATTGCACGTCATCCTAGAGTTTTTGCCATTTCTGATGAGATTTATGAGCACATTAACTTCAGCGGTAAGCACGAAAGCTTAGCGCAATTCCCAGAGGTTTACGAACAGGTAATTACGGTTAACGGTGTTTCTAAGGCTTACGCCATGAC
>JBMYXX010000153.1:0-7133 GCA_049608805.1 Flavobacteriales bacterium
AAAAAGAAAGGCCCGATATGCTTAGCATATCGGGCCTTTGTGTTCTCGATATTAAAAATATTATAGAACCTTAACGTCAACTGCGTTAAGACCTTTTCTACCTTCTTTCAATTCGAATTCAACTTTATCGTCCTCTCTAATTTCATCGATAAGACCTGAAACGTGAACGAAATATTCTGTTTTTGACTCATCATCGATGATAAAACCGAATCCTTTAGAATCATTAAAAAACTTAACTGTACCTTTTTTCATTGTGTATTAAATAATTATTGAAGCCGCAAAGGTAGTACTAAATCTTGGAGGCTATAACACCAAATTGTTAGGTACAAAAAAGCCCCGCACTAGTTAACTGGTGCGGGGCTTTTACGGGGGTAGAATAATTAATCCATCAGCAGCGCGAAGGTCTGGTGGAAAAGTGGAGATGTCAAGTCTAGGAAATACAGACCCTCGGCACCATCTGATAGATCAATTTTTGTTTGAATGCTAGTTGTTTCTTCATCTGGCTGATTACGGTAAACCGTTTCTCCAGTAGCATTTTTAATTTCAATTTTCATGTTTGGTTCTAAGTTGTCTAACGTCATGGCAAGCGTACGAGACATTGGAGAACCAACAGACAATGCCATTTCGCTAGTCTGCGCTAGCTCAACTTCTTCAACCGTATTGTTTAGAGCTACAAACTGGTTTTTTGCAGGCGCATCGTTAAACAGAGCCATTTTTGTGTAATAAGGATAAACGCCATTCATTCCATCTTCTAAAACAGCTGTTCCGTTCATCAACTCTCTTGGAATAAGAGCGGTTTCCTTATTCTGTACGTGGTAGTAGCTTACCTCTCCACTTGCCGTGATGGCTGTAACCATTACAAGGTCAGCGGAAGAGTTTGACATGTACACTTTTTCAAAGCCAGCCTCTGTTTGGAAATGGAATTTGCACGTCTGCTCATCAGAACCAAGCAACATTATCTCTTGCTCTTTTACCTCGTTTATTGCCCAGAAATCAGATACATCTGTAAGCTGACCAGTTTCTGCATTAAACATACTGAATGCCATTTGAACAGGAGCATCAGCTTTAACATAACCTGTTCCTAAATCTGCTCCAAGGAATTGAACCCCTGCGTCTGCTATTTTCTGACAAACCTGAACGAAAAGTGGATTGTTTAACTCCTCGCCAGAAAGTGCTAATTCTACTATTAAAGGTTTTTCAACGGTGTTGGCATACTCCTGCATGTAGGCTAACGCCTGAACAAGGTTGCTCTCGCCACCAACAATGTTTCGCATAATTACCGTAGAATTTGGGTCTTCTGATTGGTAAGAGATGAATCCAACATTTGCATTGTATTCTACCTTTTTTAAAGACGAGATGTCTGCTTTAGAGAGAATACCAGAATTATCTAAGATGCCGATAACCACATCAGCGCCAGCATATTTGGCTTTGGCGTTTTTGGCATTCAACTCCGCTTTTGTAGAAGAAACGGTAAAATCTAGTTGGCTAGCGCATACGCCTACCACATCGTTAAGCTTTACGTAATTGGTATTGGCTATATCTATAGAAAGAACGTTGCCGTGGACAGACTTAATTGTTGGATTAACCTCAGCAAATGCGGTTCCGTCTAAGTTGTTGTTCACCTTTACAAGCGCGCCATAAGACGTGGCGCCTTCTGCCAGGGCGAGGTTAGCCAAAAGCACCAACGATGCTGAGTAGAGAATGATTGCACCTATTAATAGCACACGAGAAAGAGTGTCTTTCCCAGTGGCTTTTGTTGCTGTCTGCTGTCCGTTGTTCATCGCTTGCTTTTTCATGTCCTTCTCTTTAGGTGATTGACTGATAGTAAATGTCAGAAAGAAAGAAGCGGACGGCTAGGATTGTAGTGCCGAGGGCTAAAACAAGCGTTTCAAAAAACGATGCAACAAAAATGTAATGTGGCTAGGTTACCCCAATTTCATGCAAAAATGTTGCAACGCACGAATAAATTCGTTGCATTTTTGAAATGAAACATACGTGTAACTGGTCAGGACTCCTTTTTAACCTGACTAGGAGAGATGCCGAAATCTTCGGTAAAACACTTGGTGAAATAGGCCGGGCTACTGTACCCAACTCTGTATGCTATTTCAGAAACTGTGCCAACCTTGTTTTTCAATAGCTGATAAGCGTGTTCTAGTCGGTAGTTTCTCACAAAACGGCTTGCGCTAACTCCTGTAAGTGCAATTAGTTTTCGATGTAGCTGAGCACGGCTCATGCCAACCTCTTTACTCAGTTCTTCTACGCTGAAGTTTTCATCATCTAAATGCTCCTCTACAGCATTTTTAACCCGCATCAAGAACTTCTCTTCCATAGATGGCTCCGAAGCCACTTCTGGCTTAACGAGCAGAGAACGAGAGAATTTCTCTTTTAGCTTTTTGCGGCCACTAATTAGGTTTTTAACCCTTGCATGCAATTCTTCAGAACTAAACGGTTTCGGAACGTAAGCATCGGCACCAGTTTCTAAACCAGTAATTCTATTCTCAACCCCAGCTTTGGCGGTTAACAGAATAATAGGAACATGACTGGTTTTCTCCTGTTTTTTGAGCGCCTTGGTTACATCGAAACCATCTTTTCCAGGCATCATTACATCACATATAATAATGTCAGGAATGATTTCTGTGGCTTTCTCAATTCCAGCTTCACCGTCAACGGCATCAAAAACGCGGTAGTTTGGTTCTAGCGTTAAGCGAAGAAAATTTCGGATATCGTCATTGTCTTCAATAACAAGCACAATATTTTGCGCTTCAATCTCTTCTTCGGTTAACGTTTCCTTTTTCTTTTCAAAGTCTAGAGAAACTTCCAAATCTGGGTCGATGGCATCTAGCGCAGGAATTTCCATTTCAGCTTCAGAACCAGCGTAGGTAACCTGTTCAATAGGAAGCAAAATTGTAATCTCCGTTCCAACGCCAGATATACTTTTTAGGTCGATGTTTCCTTCGTGTAACTCAACCAAATCTTTCACCAGCGCCAGGCCAATTCCTGTTCCTTTGTTCTTTCTCCAACGGGAGTTTTCAGACTGATAAAAGCGGTCGAAAACTTTAGGGATTTGCTCTTCTACAATTCCAATTCCGGTGTCTTGAACAACAATTTTGCAGAGCTCTTTGCCGTCTTTTTCCACCTTAGAGATTTTTAGGCTCACCTCGCCTTTATCGGTAAACTTAAACGCGTTAGAAAGCAAGTTGAAGAAGATGAGCTCAACCTTATCAGGGTCAAAATCCATAACCACAAGTTCTTGCTCGGCATTAAAAACAAGGCCAACGCCTTTTCTATCTGCAAGCGATTGAAACGACTTTTGAATCTCATTTACAAAAGGAATAATGTTCCCTTTTCTAAGGTCGAGGTCCATTCTATCGGCCTCAATCTTGGCAATATCAAGTAGCTGATTAATCAGCTTTTCGAGAAGCTTCGCATTACGTTTTACAACAATCAGTTCCTTCTTAGCTCTGTCATCTCCAATAGTTGGTATAACCTGATCTAAGTGACCGAGAATAAGTGTAAGCGGAGTTCGGAATTCGTGGGTAACGTTAGAGAAGAAATCGGACTTAACCGTGTCTAGTTGCTTAAGGCGTTCAGCCTCCATTTTTTCTAGCTCAAGCTGATCGTTGAGTCTTAATCTGCCCAGCCTCCCGTTTAGAATCCACCAAACAATCAGCAAAAAAACGATTGACACTAGGGGAAAACCCCAAGCTAAATAATTTGCACTTTCTCCCATAAGCGGAACTAAATGTAAGGTATATCCGAGTTAGTTTTTGTAGAAATTCATTTCATCGAGATACAGCCAAGCCTCGTGCGGCATCAAATACTTAACGGGGTTTCCTTCAACAATCTGTTTTCTGATTGCGCTTGAAGACAGATTCATTTGCGGAGCATCTAAAACAGTAATATCACCTTGCTCCAATAAAGCGTCAAAATTGTTTTGCTGAGGCCGTGAATACACGATAATTGGATAACCCGAAAGAATGGTTTCGTAGTTTTTCCACTTTGGTAGAGAAGTCAATGAGTCTCCACCCATAATTAATGCAAACTCTATGTTGGGGTATTTCTCCTTCAGGTAAGCAAGCGTAATTGTTGTGTAAGAAGGTTGCTCCAAAGCAAATTCAACATCCGAAGCTTTGAATCGGTTATCTGATTCTATTGCTCTTTCTACCATTGCCAATCTATGATGGCCCGCCAAAAGGCTCTTCTTTTCTTTGAGCGGATTGTGCGGAGAAACCACAAACCAAACCTGGTCAACATCGGTGTTATTGGCTACAAAATCTGCAATAATCATGTGGCCAACATGAACTGGATTGAAAGAGCCGAAGAATAATCCGACTTTTTTCATTGAGTGAAATCAGAAACCAATTTATACGCTTCTGCTTTGGCTGTTTCCAAATCGTCATTTACAATTACCACATCAAATTGGTTAGCGTATTCTAACTCTTCTGCAGATTTTGCAACGCGTTTCGCAAGACTTTCCTCCGTTTCTGTTGACCGATTTCGAAGGCGGTTTTCCAGTTCCTGAATGGATGGCGGCTGAACAAAAATGGCCAGTGCATTCTCGCCAAATTCCTTTTTCAGATTTACGCCACCAACCACATCTACATCGAAAAGAACCGTTTTTCCTTCTGCATGAATTCGGTCTATTTCTGAGCGTAACGTTCCGTAAAACTGATCAGTGTAAACCTCTTCCCATTCAAGAAAATCGTTTGTAGCTATTTTAGCTCGAAACTCATCCGCAGAAAGGAAATAGTAATCTTTTCCATGGGCTTCGTTTGGCCTTTTGCTTCGGCTTGTGGCCGAAACCGAGAAAGCCAATTTAAGCTCAGATTTAGGAAGTAAATGGTGAACAAGCGTGGTTTTACCAGCTCCGCTAGGCGCGGAAAAAATGATGAGTTTGCCTTGGCTCATGCCGCAAAGATGGGTATTAATCTTCCTTTTCGGAAGGAGGAAGACCCTCCAAAACTGACCAAGTTATCCAAACCAAAACAGCAACAAATGCAATTAGGAGCAAGTATGAACCTGCAGTAATGCCGAAAGACTTAATGGTTTGTCCAACAATTAGGAAAACTACAGCCGCATGTCTGGCATAAACGGCTTTGCTTTTTTTCTCAGACGCATTGGAAAGTAGGCTATAAAAAGCCAAAAGACTAATGCCGCCTAGTACAGAAAACAACTCGGCAGCAGGTGTTTTGGTAATGGTGAAAAGAATTCCGACCAGAAAAAAGCCCATAGATGCTATGAACATGTAGCGGTAAACAGACTTAGGATTTTTCATGTTTTAGGGCGCAGTTTTCGGCTGCAAACTTAACCGTACTTTTGCGCGCTGAAATTAAGGCTATGACACAAATACGAAATATTGCCATTATTGCCCACGTTGACCACGGAAAAACTTCTTTGGTTGATAGGATGCTAGAAGCTGCCAAGGTTTTTAAAGAACACGAAACCATGGGCGAGCTGGTAATGGACAGCAACGATTTAGAGCGTGAGCGCGGAATTACCATTGTATCTAAGAATGTTTCCGTTAAGTGGAAAGACACGAAAATCAACATTATTGACACACCGGGTCACAGTGACTTTGGAGGTGAAGTTGAGCGTGTTTTGAACATGGCCGATGGCGTTTTGCTTTTGGTTGATGCCTTTGAAGGGCCAATGCCGCAAACGCGTTTCGTACTTCAAAAAGCAATTGAATTGGGATTGAAACCAATTGTGGTTGTGAATAAAGTAGATAAGCCAAACTGTACTCCAGATATCGCACAAGAAGCGGTGTTTGATTTGATGTTCAACCTTGGTGCAACGGAAGAGCAGCTTGATTTCCAAACTGTTTTTGGTTCTGCCAAAATGGGTTGGATGGGAGAAGATGCCGCCAAGCCAACAGGCAACATCGATTATTTGATGGAGCAGGTAATTGAGCATATTCCAGAGCCAAAAGTGGGCGAAGGACCAACGCAGATGCAGATTACATCAATGGATCACTCGCCTTACACAGGCCGAATTGCCATTGGTCGTTTGTATAGAGGAACGCTTAAAGCTGGGCAGCAAATTGCCATGATTAAGCGTGATGGAACAACCACAAAAGGAAAACTGAAAGAGCTTTACCTATTTGAAGGAATGGGTAAAATGAAGGTTGAAGAGATTCAGGCGGGAGAAATTTGTGCGCTTGTTGGGTTAGAAGGTTTCGAAATTGGAGACACAATTTGCGATGTAGAGCATCCAGAGAAAATGGCGCCAATTAGCATTGATGAGCCAACCATGAGTATGCTTTTCACGATTAACGATTCGCCTTTCTTCGGGAAAGAAGGAAAGTTTGTAACGTCTCGTCACGTACGTGAGCGTTTGGAAAAAGAGCTAGAGAAAAACCTTGCACTCCGAATGGAAAGCACAGGATTGGCAGATAGCTTCCAAGTGTTTGGTCGTGGCGTATTGCACCTTTCTGTTCTTATTGAAACAATGCGAAGAGAAGGCTACGAATTACAGATTGGTCAGCCGCAGGTAATCATCAAAGAAGTTGATGGTGTTAAATGTGAGCCAGTTGAAGATTTAACCATCGACCTTCCAGAAGAAGTACACGGAAAAGCCATTGAAATGGTGACAAACCGTAAAGGTGATATTGTAAATATGGGACCAAAAGGAGACCGTATGTTGCTCGAGTTCACCATTCCATCTCGTGGAATTATTGGTTTGAGAAACCAGTTGCTTACTGCAACTGCTGGTGAGGCAATTATGAGTCACCGTTTCAAAGCTTACGAACCATATAAAGGCCCAATTCCAGGGCGTCAGAACGGTTCTTTGATTTCTATGGAGCCAGGAGAAGCCATTCCTTACACGTTGAGTAACCTGCAAGACAGAGGTAAATTCTTCGTTGATCCAGGAACTGCGATTTACGAAGGACAGGTAGTTGGAGAGAACACGCGTGCTGGTGATATGATTGTCAATCTTACCAAAACCAAGAAGATGAGTAACATGCGCTCTTCTGGTGCTGATGACAAGATTAAGATTGCACCAGCCATCAAATTCTCATTAGAAGAAGCCTTGGAATACATTCAGGCAGATGAGTACGTGGAGGTAACACCACAATCCATCCGATTGAGAAAAACCTTCTTGAAAGAGCACGAGCGTAAGAAGTTGGCGAAGGC
>JBMYXX010000154.1:0-7108 GCA_049608805.1 Flavobacteriales bacterium
CAAACGGTTAAAGCCAGTATTTCTGAAGCCTTAAGCGGATTTGAAAAAGGAAACGACAAAACAGGTATCCGCATTTTTAAAACCAAAGGCTGGGATTATGCTCATTTGGTAAAAACGTATGAAGATGCTATCGCGATTTGTAGAGAAGAGCAGGTGCCTGTTCTTATTCACGTAGAAGAAGTTACACAGCCGCAAGGTCATTCAACTTCTGGTTCTCACGAACGATACAAGAGCAAAGAACGCTTGGCCTGGGAAGATGATTTCGATTGCATCAAGAAGCTACGTGAATTCATCATCGACAAAAAAATTGGCACAGCCGAAGATTGTGATAAGATTGAGGACGAAGCCAAGAAAACAGTTAGAGAACAGAAATCTGCCGCTTGGAAAGCTTTTGTCTCAGAAATTGAAGGAGAACGAGATACCGTAATTGGCTTACTTGATTCGGCTGGATTATCTGACCTTTCTAAAGGCCTGAATACTGGATTTGCACCAAGTAGAAAAGAAGTGGTTGGAGCGGCCAGACTCGCACTTCTCAAACTAAAAGACTCAGATTCTGCAGAACGTAGTGCCATTAAGTCTTGGTTGAATGAGCAAAAAGTCTTGAACCAAGAACGATACAATAGCTTCTTGTACAGCGACACGCCAAATAGTGCAACCAAAATTGAGGCGGTTGCTCCGGCAATTTCAAACGATTCTGCTGACTTGGACGGACGTGAGATTCTGCTCAAAAACTTCGAGCAAATATTTACCGATAGAGCCGAAGTAGTTGCTTTTGGAGAAGATTTAGGAGGAATTGGAGGAGTAAATCAGGGCTTTGAAGGAATGCAGAAAAAATTCGGTGAAGACCGTGTTTTTGATGTGGGCATTCGCGAAGCAAGTATTATGGGGCAAGGAATTGGAATGGCACTTAGAGGCCTGAGGCCAATTGCTGAAATTCAGTACCTAGATTATTTATTGTACGGGTTACAACCGTTAAGCGATGACCTTGCTTCTTTGCAATACCGAACCAAAGGCGGTCAGAAATGCCCATTAATTATTAGAACACGTGGCCACCGTTTAGAAGGAATTTGGCACGCTGGTTCTCCAATGGGAATGATTGTGAATTCTCTTCGAGGAATTCATGTTTGCGTGCCTAGAAACATGACTCAGGCCGCTGGTTTTTACAATACACTTCTTGCTTCCGATGATCCAGGATTGGTAATTGAACCGCTGAACGGTTACAGAAGCAAAGAGAAACTTCCATCAAACTTAGGAGAGTTTAAAACTCCGTTAGGAGTTCCTGAAACATTGAATGAAGGCTCTGATTTAACGATTGTGACTTACGGTTCTTGCGTGAACCTAGCCAAGAAAGCTTGCGAAGAACTTTCCGAAGCTGGAATTTCTGCGGAGCTGATTGACGTTCAGACGTTGCTTCCGTTTGACACCAGCCATTCAATTGTTGAATCGCTTAAGAAAACGAGTCGATTATTGGTGATTGATGAAGATGTTCCTGGAGGAGCTTCGGCTTACATTCTTCAGAAAATCTTAGAAGAACAAAAAGGTTATTTCCATTTAGATAGCGAGCCAAAAACATTAACGGCTCAAGCGCACAGAACCGCTTACGGAACGGACGGTGATTATTTCAGCAAGCCTGGAATTGAGGATATGGTTGAGGCTGCTTACAATCTGATGTCTGAAGTTGAGCCGGATAGATTTCCGAACATTTTCGGGTAATTATGGAAAAGCGGATTACCGAATCTTCGTCTAATTACAACGACTTAGAAAAAATGTCGGTTGGTGAATTGCTCACCAACATAAACCGAGAAGACAAAACGGTTCCTTTTGCCATTGAAAAAGCATTGCCAGAAATTGAGGCTTTGATTGGTTCGGTGGTTGAAAAACTTCAGAACGGAGGCCGATTATTTTATCTAGGCGCTGGAACAAGCGGAAGATTAGGAATTGTTGATGCGTCTGAATGCCCGCCAACTTATGGTGTTGACCATGGATTGGTTGTAGGAATTATTGCGGGTGGAGATTCCGCTATTCGAAAGGCAGTAGAATTTGCCGAAGACAGCCAAACTGAAGGTTGGAAAGACCTTGAAGAGCACAACATATCAGATAAAGATTTCGTGATAGGAATCAGCGCTTCGGGAACTGCACCGTACGTAATTGGAGCCCTTTCAGCTTGTAAGAAAAACGGCATTACAACCGGTTGCGTTAGTTGCAATCCAAACTCGCCCATGGCGGATGTCTCAGATTTTCCGATTGCCGTTGTAGTAGGCCCTGAATTTGTGACTGGAAGCACCAGAATGAAAGCAGGAACGGCTCAAAAGCTTGTTCTAAACATGATTACAACCGCTACAATGGTTCAACTAGGCCATGTGGTTGGCAACAAAATGGTTGACATGCAACTCAGCAACAATAAGCTTGTTGATCGTGGAGTTAGAATGATTATGGAAGAGTCTGGTGCAGATAAAACAACCGCTAAAAAGTTGCTTTCCGAACATGGAAGTGTGAGGAAAGCGGTTGAGGCGTTCGGTCAAGAGCCAGGTTAACTTTCGAACATCCTAGCACAAAATGGGTCGGTACAATTCAAGGACAAATAGAACCAGAAACTCAATCGGGAAAACAAGTTTGCTTGGGGTAATGACCTTAGTGGCAACCCTTTCTGGAATTTTACTTTTCATCACAAACGAAAAACAAAACGAACAGGTTCTAAATTCCTATTGTGGAGACTTTGGGTTTGGTGGCAAGACTTTAGTACTGATGAAGGACCGTAGCTTTAGGTTCAGTTATTACGGTTGTAGCCAAACCAATGGTTATGTCAGAGGAACTTGGGCCCAAGATGGAATAATTCTCACCCTTTCTCCAGAAACTGAGGTGGAAAGTCTCGACATCCAATATCAGCGCATAAAATTGGAATTAGTGCCTGTTAGCAAGCCAAGTGAAGACAAATTTGTCTTGTGCGAAGAACAGGCCGAATCTAACGGAACGTTAAAACTTTAGACATAGCTATGCACGCCATTGAGCCATATTACCGCTGGCGCGATTTCTATATCGCTTCTGAAGATATGCGTTCTCCACTCTTCAATAGAGAGTACAACGAATTTGAGTTTACGGACCATATTTACGATTACGCATTGCATCCTCAATGGGACAATATTGGCTCTCCTACTCTATTCTTAAAAGTTCTTTATACCGATTATGAAAACGGCTTTGGAGTTATTGAGTTAATCGGAGAATGGAATGATCTCTTGTACAATGACGTAATGATTTTGAAACGAGATTTCATCGAAATCATGATGCAAGAAGGCATCAACAAATTCATTCTAATCGGTGAAAACGTGCTCAACTTCCACTACTCTGATGATGAATATTATGCCGAATGGTTTGATGAAATTGAAGAAGGCTGGATTATTGGGCTCAATTTTCGTCAGCACGTAATTGAAGAAATGCAAAACGCACAGATTGACTATTACATCAATCTAGGCGGTAAATTTCAAGACTTCAATTGGAGAGCTTTCACCCCAAATAATCTCTTTCTGCAATTAGACGAATTGGTAACCAAGCGGCTTCAGGTTTAACCTTCAGTAAACGCCTATCTTCGCGCAACATTTAAGAAGCATGCGCCAACCACAATCAGATCAGAATATAATTTTCGGAGTTCACCCAGTTTCCGAAGCCATAGAATCAGGTAAGGAAATTGAAAAAGTATTCCTTAAAAAAGGTGCGAGTAGCGATGCGCTGAGAGATTTGAAGCGAACCATGAAAGGGCGAAGAATTCCTTTTCAAGAAGTTCCTCAAGAAAAACTGAATAGACTTACAAGAAAGAACCACCAAGGCGTGGTTGCGTTGCTCTCTCCTATTGAATATGCCGATATAGAAACTGAGGTTCAAAAAGTATTTGAGAAAGGAGAAACACCTTTGATTTTGGTTCTTGATAGAGTGTCTGATGTAGGAAACTTTGGAGCAATTTGTAGATCTGCCGAGTGCGCTGGGGTTCACGCCATTCTTATTCCTACAAAAGGAAGTGCTCAGATAAATTCTTTTGCCGTTAAGAGTTCTGCAGGAGCAATTTTCAATATTCCGATTTGCAGAACAGGACATATTCTTTCTGAAGTACGAAAATTGCAAGAAAGCGGTTTACGCGTTTCGGCATGTTCTGAAAAAGGTGAGAAAACAATTTACCAATCGGAGTTTGGTGGGCCAACAGCCATTATTATGGGCTCTGAGGAAGACGGAATTGGTGATGGCTTACTAGATATTGCTGATGAACATGTGAATATTCCAATGTCTGGCGCAACAGCTTCGCTTAACGTGTCTGTAGCCACCGGAATTATTTTATTCGAAAGGTTAAGACAACTGTCTAATGGCTAAGACCGAAAAGGTCATACTTGCGGTAATCCTTTTTATTGGAGCTGCACTTCGTATTTACAATTACTGGGATTTCTCTCTTTCTAATGATGAATTAAGCGCCTTAGCGCGTCTTAATTTCAACTCATTTTCAGAGCTCCTTCATAAAGGAATTAAGATTGACGGGCACCCACCAGCCGCGCAAGTAATTCTGTATTACACAACAAAAGTATTCGGGAATAGCGTTGCCGTAGTTCGATTTCCTTTTGTTCTAGCGGGAATTTTGGCCATTTACTACATGTACCAATTGGCAAAAGAGTGGATTAGCTCTTCTGCTGGGTTGTTATCAGCTGCACTTTTTGCTTCTCTCAGCTTCCCCATTCTGTATAGTCGAATTGCACGGCCATACGCACTTGGAATGCTATTCGTTTTGATGGCGGCCACATATTGGATTAGAATTTTAAAAGAAAAAGGCACAACAAAAGACTTTATTCTATTAGCTATTAGCTTGACTCTTTGTGCTTACAGCCATTATTTCAGCGCAATGGTAGCCACCATTTTAGCCATCTCTGGTACGTTTATCGTCAAGGGAGAAAACCTTAAGAAATACCTAGTTGCGCTTGTTGTTTCATTTATTCTGTACCTGCCCTATATTCCATTTTTCCTATACCAGTTAAGCGTTGGTGGTGTTGGACAATGGCTCGGAACCCCAGAGAATGATTGGCTATTTGAACATATAGACTACGTTTTCAATCACTCTTGGCTTGTGAAAATTCCGGTTCTAGTTATAGCTATTTTGGGATTTGCACTTTTCAATCCCAAGAAATCTTTCTTCAGGAATGTGCTTCCGTTTATTCTATTCTTTCTTCCATTCCTCATTGGCTTTCTATACTCCAAAAACATTAACCCTGTTCTACAGCACAGTACTTTGCTTTTTTCGTTCCCGTTTTTGTTGGTTTTTGCTTTTTCTGGTTGGGAAGATGCCAAACCAAGAATCACCGTTTATATGACCACGTTGCTTTTGCTCTTAAGCTTAGGAAGTACCACGGTTGAAAAGCGTTTTTTTCAAACCAACTACTTTGGGGTTTTTAAGGAGATAGCGGAGAATCTGGTAGAGTGGAAAAATGAATCTAAAAATGATGCACTGCTAATTGGTGATTTCAACTACACCATCTGCTTACACTATTACACAGATAAAATTGAGCCAATAAAACTCGATTTGTACCGAACAACCAACGAGAATGGACTTGCCAGACTTAAGGCCTTGGTAGAGAACTCGGATAAAGAATATCTGATTTACGGCTGGTCAACCATAAACCAGGTCCCAGAAATTGAAGCAATCATCCGCCAGAAATATCCTATAGAAGTAAACAGAGAGACCTATTTCAATTCTGGCATTACAAGATTTAGAAAAGGCGCAGCTGTACAAAAAGGAGAGTATTTTCCTTTTAAAAAGGCTGAAAACTGGAGCTTCAACTCAGAAGCTGTTACTCAAGATTCAATGCTGAATAAAAGCATCGTCCTAAATAGCGATAATCCTTACGGGCCTACGTATCAAACCAGCATTCAAACATTAAAAAAGGCTGGGTACAGCGAGGTATATCTTTATGCAAACATTGAGGGTTTACCTGAAGGAAGCCCGCTTCAAATGGTTTATGACCAAGCAAACAAAGAAGGTGGATATGCTTGGGAGTCGGACAAATTTCAACACCAATATTCTGTTGACGGACCAACTTGGGGTGTGTTTCAGTATGACATTAAAGAAACCAAATCAGAACAGGACGTTCTTAAAATCTATCCGTGGTTACCGCACGGAGAAAGCGTGGTTCTAAAAAGTTTGCGGATTGAGTTCCGTTAAATCTTGAGTCCCATAACGAGGACATCATCTAACTGTACAAGGTCTCCCATCCATTCTTCAAATCTGTTACTCACCTGCTTGTACTGCTTTCTTGGGCTAAGCGTATGAATGTCTAAAAGGAGATTCCTGAATTGTTCATACTTAAACTTTTTACCCATTGGCCCACCAAACTGGTCTGGATAACCATCTGAGAAAATGTAAACCATATCTCCTTCAACCAAATCAAACGTATGATTGGTGAACAATTTAAGCTGATCGTCAATAGACAAACCAATAGGAAACTTATCTCCTTTGGTTTCAATCAACTGTCCATCTCTAATGATGTAAAGAGGATTATAGGCTCCTGCATATTGAAGCTTTTTGTTCTCATAATCAATGGTAACAAATGCGATATCCATTCCATCTTTAATACCAACATCATCAATATCTGCCTGTAAAGTTAGCGTGCTACTCACACCTCTATTCAGACTATCAAGCACCAAAGCTGGCGTAGTTAGACCTTCTTCCCTAACCGCAGCATTCAACGCATTATTTCCAATAATAGACATAAACGCTCCTGGAACTCCGTGACCTGTACAATCCACGGCAGCAACCATAATTTTACCATCAAATTCTTGCAACCAGTAAAAATCACCACTTACAATATCTCTCGGTCTATGGAACACAAATGAACCAGGTAGTACTTTTTTGAACCTTTCCTCGGAAGGAAGAATTGCATTTTGAATAAGCCTAGCGTAGTGAATACTACTTAGCAAATCCTGGTTTCTCTCGTTAAGTTCAACTAGAGATGCACTAATCTTGTTTTTGGCTTGGTTCAGTTCTACCGAACTCAGCTCAAGCGCGCGTTGCAACAAAACAAGATTTTCTTCATAGTGCTTATACGCATCATCTATAATACCAAGAAGGCCCTCAACCTCT
>JBMYXX010000155.1:0-7072 GCA_049608805.1 Flavobacteriales bacterium
CATTCTGTAGGCGGAAATGAAACAATTGTCCCCTTGGTCTAAATAGTTGAGGAATCCTTGATGAAGGCCTAAGCCTGCTCGCAGAATTGTGGCCAAAACAGGTTGAGACTGAATAATTGGTAATTCGGCATCTCCTAATGGCGTGGTGATTGTTCCGTTTTGCCAGTCTAACTCCTTGCTTATTTCGTAAGCCATAAGTTCGCCAATACGCTCCAGGTTTCTTCTGAATCGCATGCGGTCGTTTTGCACTTCTACATTTCGTATTTCGCCAATAAATTGGTCAAATAAGGAACCTTTTCCGCCAAGAATGTGTGCCATGTAATTTCAATTTTCTTATAGGGGTTTGCTCGCTAAAGCGAATTCCTAAATATAGCGAAATCAAGCACGGATACGGTGCGAAAATTACTGCTGAGCTTCTTTTACCATGTGAGTAAAAACATCGCGCCATCCAGCCCAAAGCCCAACATTGCTCAGCGTCTCATTGTGCCAAAGGCTAATGAATGTGCCATTGACTGATTTAACGGTTTTAATGAGCTCAGTAATATGCGCTTTAGATTCTTCTGGCGAGAGCTTCATGTAATATTTCAACGTGGCCTCCATCATTGTGAATGGATGCACAATTAGCTCTGTGGTGGTTTCTAGATCGAGGTCGTAGTATCTATAGGGAGTGCAAGTTCCGGCCCTAAAACCGGTATGTGCCGCGTAGCCCATAGAGTGGTCCTCAAGAATGTCGTTGTCAATTAGATTTTGGTACGTGTGTGGCACATGAAGAATAAGAAAGTGTTGCCTGCTTTTTACAACAGAACGGTGTATGATTTTCTCTAATCTTTTCTTTTCCGTTTTAAGCTTCTCAACTTTTTGGTTTGAGTTGAAACCAGGGTGAATTCCAACCTTGGCGTAGTCTGCTAAATGCTTAATCAGCGACTGAAACTTTTGATTGTAATGAGGTACGTTTTTGTCGTTTACACCATAATCGGCCAGCAAGAAAAAGTAGAGCGTTTCTACATTAAATTGTTGCTGAATGTCAAGCTGAAAGTCATACGTGTCGTAAGGGTCTTGTTGTCTTCCTAGCAAGACATTTGTCCGCTCTACTACTTCTTTGAAGTTTCTCGTAGCTAAAGACCTGCCATAAGCTCCGGCTGTTCTGAAAAAGCCCTTGTGTTTATAGGCATAAGCATTATCAATATCTATGGTCGATAAAAACTTGTATTCGCGCTTTTTAAACTTGAGTTCTGGATAATTCGATTGAAGTATTTCACCCAGTTTAATTACCCATTGATCAACTACAGGTTGAGTTAAAAACTTGTTTTTGTAGGCTAAACTTTCTTTGGCTTCAAATCGATTGTATTGGTCTCTAATATGAGGCAAACACTCTTCGTATCGCGATAGAAGGAAAAATGACGCGGCAAATACATCAAATTTCATGATTGATTTATCCGAAGAAATAGAGTAGAAATACTTCCCATTTGCATCTTCCAGCACATTAACGTTCTGGTCTTTTACACCTGTTTCATGTAGTAGCCCTTGCGATTTAACGTAAGGTTCGTTACCCACCGGAGAATGAGAGTAGCTGAACTTTGGTTCGTCAGAATTAGCGAAAGCATTTTTGTCGGATTCAAACCTGGTTTCCAGTCCAAGCATATCGCCAAAAAGCACGTTAAAAATGTACCTAACTCTAGGCGTGATTTTGTGGCTGTAAATCAGCATTAACTGAGGTGCTCCAAAATTGATTCACAGATAAACTCAGCTGCTTTTCCATCGCCAAAAATGCTTGGGAATTCAAGCACTGAATTGTTGTTGTATTTCTCAAACCCATCTTTAATTTTCTGTGGGTCTGAACCAGCAAGTACGCCACATCCATGCTCCACAATCTCAGTCCATTCTGTTTCTGGCCTTAGAATTACTGATGGTTTTTTCATGAAGAAGGCTTCTTTCTGAACGCCACCGCTATCGGTCATAATCAACTTAGAATACTTCTCTAAAAGAATCATTTCAAGGAAGCCAACAGGCTCAATGATTTTGAATTTCTCATTCTCTCGAATTTTTGAGATTCTTACATCATCTGCTTGTTTTAAAACATTAGCCGTTCTCGGATGGAGTGGTAAGATAACTTGTAGATTCTCGCTTTCAGAAATTTCATTCAAGGAGACAATAATACCTAAAAGCGTATCTAAGTCATCCGTGTTTTGCGGACGATGAATTGTCGATAAAATGTATCCGCCTTTTTCAATCTTATTCTGAGAGAATAAATCCGATTTATCTTCAGCTTTTTCGCTGTAGAAAAGCGTGTTATCATACATCAAATCGCCACAATGAAAAACATAAGGATTATTGATGTCCGCTTTGCCAGCTTTTTCTGCTTCCTCCAAAGTTTTAAAGCCTTCTTTTTCAAGGTTTCTTAAACCCGAGTTTGTAGGAGAATAAAGTAGGGTAGAAGAGTGGTCTGCGGTGATTCTGTTAATCTCCTCGGGCATTCGCTTGTTGTAAGAGCGCAGACCCGCTTCAATATGAATTACGGGTAAATGCAATTTAGAAGCCGCTAAGGAACCAGCAATTGTTGAATTGGTGTCACCATAAATAACAAGCGCATCTGGCTTTTCTTGATTGATAACATTCTCAATCTCTTCAAGCATTTTTCCGGTTTGCTTACCGTGGCTACCAGAGCCAATTCCTAATTGATAATCAGGTTTGGAAATTCCCATTTCTTCAAAGAAAACATCAGACATTCCATGGTCGTAATGTTGCCCCGTGTGAACCAGTACTTCAACTAGTTCTTTAGAAAATTTAGTTCGAATGGCTCGGTTCAACGCGGCAGCTTTAATTATCTGCGGCCTTGCACCAATAATGGTCAGTAATTTCTTCATCAAAAAACGCTCTCGTCCACAAAGCTAAAGTAATCCCGTTCACCTATAATAAGATGGTCAAGAACTGGAATATCTAAAGCTTTGCCTGCTTCTTTCAATTTTTTGGTGAGTTGATGGTCTGCTTGGCTGGGTTTCAAATTTCCTGACGGATGATTATGCGCTAGAATTATGGCCGATGCTGGAAATTGAACAGCTTGTTTAAAAACCACTTTTGGGTCAACAACAGTTCCTGAAACTCCGCCTTTTGAAATGTTTTCCTTGCCAATTACTTCATTGGCTCGGTTGAGGAAGATTACCCAAAATTCTTCGTGGTTCAAGTCTCCAAGGTGCGGATACACAACATCAAACGCTGTTTGACTACTCGTGATTTTAACCCGTTTGCTCGACTCTGTGTCTTTTCTTCTTCTCCCCAGTTCTAAAGCTGCAATAATGCTGATGGCTTTGGCTTCTCCAATTCCCTTGAATTGAGTTAAGTCTTTAACGGAAAGTTTAGCCAGTTGAGAAAGTTGATTGTCAAAACTGGCAAGAATCCGTTTGGAAAGTCCAACTGCAGTTTCGTCTGCACTTCCAGAGCCAATTAAGATGGCAATTAACTCAGCATCGCTTAGTGCTGCACGCCCTTTTAACAGAAGCTTCTCTCTGGGGCGGTCATCTTCTGCCCAAGACCTTATGCCTTTTATGGAATTATATTCACTCATTGTAACAACATGAAGGTAACAATCGGATACAAAAAAGCCCCGTCCGTTAAGACGAGGCTTTGTATTGTGTTTTGTTCTAAAATTAAAGTGCGTTAACGTGCACCGTCAATTTAGACTTAAGGTTAGATGCTTTGTTCTTGTGAATGATGTTGTTCTTGGCCAATTTGTCAATCAAGCCAATTACATTCGGGAACAATTTTTCTGCAGTCTTCTTATCTGCAGCTTCGCGCAATTCCTTGATGGCATTACGAGTTGTTTTGTGAATGTATTTGTTTCTCAAACGTTTAGTCTCGTTTGAACGAATTCTCTTAAGTGCTGATTTGTGATTAGCCATTGCTTCTCGTAGTCAAAATTTTGGGCTGCAAATGTAGCTAAATACTTTTGAGATACAAGCTACTTGTTTGAAGAATTTATTTGAGTGTTTTTTAGGTTCCAGAAAACACCGTTTTCTACTTCATGTTTTCAATGATTTCATCCCCAAATTCTGAGGTAGAAAGCAATTCGGCATTGTCCATTAATCGATGAAAGTCGAATGTAACTCGCTTGCTAGCAATAGCGCTTTCTACAGCGTTTTCAATCAACTTTGCAACTTCATTCCATCCCATGTATTCAAACATCATGGCTCCCGAAAGAATAATGGAGCTCGGGTTAACCATGTTTTGACCTGCAAGTTTTGGAGCCGTTCCGTGTGTCGCTTCAAAAATGGAATAACCAGTGTTGTAATTGATGTTTGCGCCTGGGGCAATTCCAATTCCACCAACGCAAGCGGCTAGTGCATCAGAAACATAATCTCCATTTAGGTTTAAAGTGGCTACTACAGAATGCTGCTTTGGATACAGAAGAATCTCCTGCAAAAAAGCATCGGCAATGCAGTCTTTAATGAGCACTTTCCCTTCTGCTAGAGCATCCTCTTGCGCCTTATTCGCAGCTTCAACGCCATCACTAGAAAGAATCTCATCATACATTCCCCAAGTGAAAACTTGATCCTTGAATTCCGATTCAGCGTAATCGTAACCCCATTGCTTGAAACTTCCCTCCGTAAACTTCATTATGTTCCCTTTGTGAACAATAGTTACAGATGGTTTTTTGTGCTCAATGGCGTATTCAATTGCTGCACATATAAGTCGTTCAGTTCCTTCTTTGGAAACTGGCTTAATACCAATAGAAGTTGTTTCTGGGAAACGAATGCCTCTCGCTCCAAAATCATCCTGTAGAATATTGACCAATTTCTTACACTCAGGTGTTTCTGCCTGAAACTCTATTCCTGCATAAATGTCTTCCGTATTCTCACGGAAAATAACCATGTCGGTGTATTCTGGATGAACTAGTGGGGAAGGAACGCCATCGAACCACCTAACCGGGCGAAGGCAAACGTATAAATCTAATGTTTGTCTAAGCTGAACATTTAACGACCGGATTCCTCCGCCAATTGGCGTTGTAAGAGGTCCTTTTATGGCTACTAAGTGTTTTTTTACTGCTTCAAGCGTTTCTGAAGGTAGCCATTCGCCAGTTTCGTGGTAGGCTTTTTCGCCAGCCAAAATTTCTAGCCAGTCAATCTTTTTGGTGTCTCCGTAAACTTTTTCAACCGCAGCATCAAATACTTTTCTGGCTGGTGTCCAAATATCAACGCCAATTCCGTCTCCTTCGATAAATGGAATAATTGGAAAATTTGGAACGGTCAGTTTGCCGTTCTCAATTGTTATAGATTCTGAATTCATGTGTCTAAATACGTTAAAGCGCGTTCTAAGTTATGTTTCTCAGATTACACAACTCAAATAAACTTGTTTAGAAATAAAAAACCCTCAATCCGTTAGTGGAAAGAGGGTTTTAAAGTAGCCCCTAAAGTAGCAGTATCGAACCAATTAGTTGACGGCTTCCAGAAAATCTACGAATTGAAGCCAATTCTTGAAGTCGAACCTTATTCCTTCGATGAAAGAGGTAAAATCCGACACCTTAGAATTGGTGCTTAACTACCTCCCCAATAGGTATAGAACCAAAGAGAAAAGGAAATGAAGAGAGCAACCAAAGGAGAAATAGAGAATAGAGTAGGGCAAATTGCAACCATGCTAATCAATGGAGAGAGCAAGACAAACGTAGTACGGTTTAGTACGGAAAACTTTGGGGTAAAAGAGCGTATGACCGAAAAGTATTTGGTCAAGGCCAAAGAACTAATAGAGAAATCTGTTAAGAAGGAAGTGGAGTACGACTATTCATTAGCCGTCTCCCGTTACTCAGAACTCTATAAACGGTCGTTTGAGAAAAAAGACTTCAAAACGTGTCTGTCAATCAATAAGGAGTTGAGTGCATTGCAAGGACTTCATAAAGTGCAGGTGGAGCATTCTGGTAATATCCAATTCGTTTCAAGCGTCCCAGACTAAAGTTACTTTAGTGATAATCGAGTTTAGCAAATACTACCAACCGAAACCCAAACAGGCTGAGGCTCACAAATGCAGGGCTAAATACCTACTATTCGGAGGCGCAATGGGTGGAGGTAAGAGCTTTTGGCTCTGTGCAGAAGCGATTAACAACGCTATGAAGTTTGAGGGTAATAGATTGGCCTTGGTACGCAAAGAGTTGTCTGTAGCTCGCAGAACTATCGTTGTAAGCTTCTTTTCAATCTGTCCTCCAGAAATCATTCTGAGCTTTAACAAATCCTCATTAGAGATAACCTTCATTAACGGGTCGAAGCTCTATGTCATTGAGGCGGATATTGGTAAAGACCCATTATTGAACAAGCTGAAAGGATTGGAAATTGGTTGGTTTGGGATTGACGAGGCCAATGAGGTAAGCAAGGAGGTTTATGATGTTCTTAAAACTCGAATGCGTTGGGTATTACCAAATGGTTCAACTCCTCGATACGAAGGCCGTCTTACCTCTAATCCTGAGAACTGTTGGCTGATTCCCACCTTCATTGATTCCACCGAGCGAGAGGAGGTTTATATCCAAAGCCTGACAAGCGATAATTATGAAGAAGGAAGCGAGTATTACCAGAACCTTCTCCAAGCCTTTTCGGATAATCCCAAAATGCTTGCTCGCTATCTACACGGAGACTGGAGCTTAGTAGATGGCATTGACCAACTGATTCCATCTGCATCTATTGCAATGTGCGAAAAGCCTGTTTGTAACGGCTCTGGTTCATCCATCGGTATTGACGTTGCTAGATACGGTTCAGATAAAACCGTTTTCGTGGTAATGATTGATGGAAATATCGAGCAAATTGACAGCTATTCCCAAACCTCTACTCAACAGATTATCACCAAAGCCATTGAGCTTATCGAGACCTTTTGCATTGATAGCAACAATGTAGGGATTGATGGGGTTGGAGTCGGTGCTGGAGTAATTGACGGTCTCAAATCACAGGGTTTCGACATCAAGGAATTGATTGGAGGGAGTAAACCTATTGAACCGTTTTATGAAGAAGCTTTTCAGGCAAATAACCTACGTTCTCAAATGTATTACCAGCTTAGACAGAACATCATGGACGCAAATATTGGTAAACTCTCCCACAAG
>JBMYXX010000156.1:0-7061 GCA_049608805.1 Flavobacteriales bacterium
CGATTGCGTAGAAATTCAGGAAAGTCCCATTCACGGAAAGGGTGTTTTTGCAATAAGAGACATTAAGGCGGGCGAAACGATTTGCGTGAGCCATGTAACGCTGCTGCATCATAATGAGCAAATGCCCGAACTCATTGCAACATTGGAATTTCCTTGGAGCGATGAATACTATGCTTTGTGCCTAAGCGATGTAGGCAGTTTTTTTAACCACGACAAGAACTTCAGTGCCAAAGTTTTAATACAGGATAAGGAGGCTCTAACGCAAACTTTTGCCGCTACGCGAGACATCAAAAAAGGCGATGAGGTTTTTATCTATTACAATGATGATTTTGAGGAGTTTATTCAGTCCTAGTTTTTAAGGACTTTAAAATTCTGCTCTGTACCATCATCTCTGATAAATCTCAGAAAGTAAATTCCGCGTTGGCCTGAAACGGGAATCTGTTCAGCCCTCGAATTATACACCTCAGAAGACTCAACTTCCTGACCAAATGTGTTTGAAATGATTAAGCGACCTGTTTGATTTTCTCCAAATTCAATTGAGACGAAGTCATTTGTCGGGTTAGGATAAAAACTGATTTCCGGGTCTTTTGTAGTTTCTTCATCGAGTCCAACTGTAAAAGAACAAGCATTTAGGGAAGGGTTTGGATAGAGAATAGAGTCGTTCATGCTAAAACACTCTAGTTCATTAGAAAAACTGGAGACATTGGCCCAACCTTCTTTGAAAAGTCCAGTTTGTGAACCAATTCCTTCAATCCAATTGAATGCTGGAGCGGACCTAATTCTCCTCGTCCTGCCGCCAATGTAAGATGTTAAGACCGGGCCAACCGAAATGGTCATAACGTCAAAAGAATTGAAGCTTGCATCGTAGTAAGAAATTACGTTTTCAACTACACCGGCTTCATCAAATGAAAAATCATAAAGCGTGTATTCCTCGGTTTCATCTTTAGGTACGAATGTTACAAGGCCAGACGAATCTCTGACGGCTCCAAAATATTCATCTCCGCAATAAAACAGTTGAGTATATTCTTGATTGTCAATTACCGTGTCTTGACCATTCACACAGAAATACTCTACGTTTTCTAGCGTAAACTCAACCCCTTCAGGAATCCACTGATTTAGATGAATTGAATAGTGAGTGTTTACCCAAACAGCCCCAGAATCTGGAAATGGGATATAGTTCTGAGCTGAGATAAACAGACTTCCGCCAACAAGTAATAGGGTTAATACAACGGGTTTCATAACAACCAATTTACTTAAAACTTAAAGTAAAAACTCGGCTTCACGATAAAACCCAGTGTGTTTGAGTTGTCTAGTTGTGTTACGCGCCAAGTGAAATCGATACGAGAGATTTTAAGGATATTCTCAATTCCGAACCCAACCTCGGCATAAGAAGTTTGCATGCTTTCCATTCCATCCGCAAAAAGGTACTTGCCGTTATTGTTGCTGGCGGTTAGGGTTCCGTAGTATAGTTTCCCAATTAAGAGCGAACGCAACTTGGCTTTTCTTACACCCGGAATAAGGTTGAATAAGAAGCCGTTGAAATGATGTTCCAACTGCAGCGAAATGTATTTGTCGCTTACAAACTCCATGTAATTCATAAGGTTAAAACCATGGTCGTCATTAAAAACCAACGGATTGCCATCTGGTACGTGTAGTAGCTGGTACGGTAAGTTTCCGTTGATGATTCCGCCTTCGGCCAGAATATTCAGGTAGCCCAATTTGTTGGCACGTAGCTGATATTCTAGCTTCAATTTGTAATGCTGATAGTTGAATTGAGAGTTCAAAAAATCTTTTAAACCCACAGCAACTTCCAGAGAAATCATCGGGTATTTGCGGAAGAAGAAAGGAGCATCAACTTGGTCGAAAGTAGCAGGAAGCTTATTCTCACCCCAGCCAAACCGCAAATTGAACTTTACACCGGCAGCCGAAAAGCCGTCAACGCTTGAGGTATCCAACCCATCTCGCACTAAAAACTCAGAACGCAAAGGCGAATAATTGTCTTTAAAAACGGATACTCTAGTTGATAAACCCGTAAACCATTGTCGCTCTAGGTAGCCTGCATAGCTTTCAAGCATTGTGCGTTTTTGAGAACCACTAATTCGGACTAAAGATGTTAGCACATGGTCTAATTGAAGCATGTTCTGACTTCGTCCTTGTTGGAACAAATCGTTACGGTATTTAGCTCCGAGAACCCAGCGTTTATTCAGTTTTCCTGGAAAAGCAAAGGATGCTTCTCCTGCTCCTTTAAATCGATTATCGCCAATCCCGTAAGCCAAGTAGCCTTTGAGTTTTATTTGGTCGCTAAACTTATCGTTAGTTCGAAATCCGAACTTAACTCTAGACTTCTCAATTGGATTCCAACTGTAAAATGAAAACACATTTCCGATATCAATTTGCCGAAATGGAATCCAGCCATCTGAAAGAACCTTCAAAGAGCCGATTAACAATTTCCATTTGGGGTCGTGGTTCATTCGGTCAATCATCTTGACCAGATTCTGCTGTTCGGTTGAGAATGTGTCTCGTCTTGCTTCGGTCCAAAACGCTTCATTTCTCACATAAGCGCTGTCTTCAATAATTACAGGGTCGATGGTAGAGTAGAAGCTTCGTTTTTGTGGTTGATTGATTTTGATGTTCCGAATTTCGGTTGTCTTCTTACCAAAGAAACCGGTCATGTCTTTGGCGTTTTCAATCACAGTAAAATCACCAGTAACTCGGCTCTTGCTTAAGAACCATTGCTTGTTTTCTACCAGCGAATAATTCTGTTGAATCCAATAATTACGCACGAAATTGATGTTCGCCTCAACACTAAACTCTAAATCAACCTGCACAACAGCGTAGCTCGAAGTATCGATGTACATATCGCCTGTAAACGCCACATCGCTTTTGCCTTTAGGTTTGAAATAGATGTGATGAGACGGATGTCCGTCTATAACGTGAATTCCAGAATCGAGTAAAAAGTTGTAATTCCGTTTGTAGAAATCATTGATCGGACTAGGGAAACTTCGATCCAAAATCACCACATAATTATCGTAGATATTTGGGTCGATGTACATGTCTTTTACAAACTCCATAATCTTTGGGGCTTGAAAAAACTTGAAAGTCCTACGGCCTTTTACCACCTCCTTTTTAACCCTCGGTTTCTTTCGATAAAAGTGTTCTTCGCTACTTTCTGTAAGCAACATTGGGAGGTAGTTAACTCCATCATCGGTGGTGTCAGTATTGTCCCACATGTAATCGAAGGGACGTAGAAATAAGTTCTTTTTAATCTTCTCAGTAAAGTTGTTCAGGTCGAATTGAACCCGGTGGTACGCTTCATATTCGTAAGAATCTAAATTCTCAGGCGAGTTGATCGGCTTATTGGCAATCACCTTTCTCAAAATCTTGAAAGCTGGGTTTTCTCCAGGGCGAACTTCCACCATATCTAACTCAAAGGAAGAGGGAGAAAGTTGGATTTCTATTTCCTCTGTAACTCCTCGGTTTACAACCAACGTTTGGCTTCTATATCCAATAAATGAAACCGTGAGGGAATCGAAGTTTCGTTTGGTTTCAAGAACAAAGTTACCTGCGGTATCCGTTAAAACTCCAACGGTACTTTTCTTAAAGACAACATTTGCAAACGCAACAGGTCGGTTTGTTGAAGCATCAGTAACTGAACCGTAAATCTTGGTTGTTTTTTGGGCGAAAACGGTAGAGGATAAAAGGAGTAATGAGAAAATGAAAAACGTAAGAAGCCTCAAGGAACCGTCATTGCGAGGACGTAGGACGAAGCAATCTTTTTTGATACCGAATGGGATTGCCGCGCTCGTTCCTCGCTCGCAATGACGCGGGCGTTTTTTAGTTTGCAGAAGTGCGGCTATGAATGTGTTCGAAGTCAATTCTGCATATTTGCCGCCAAGTTAGAAAACGAGCACGAGAGCCCTTTCATTTGAGTAACACCATCGGCCCAAAAAGTCACTTCGATTTCTCCGCACCAACGGTGATGGGAGCGAATTTGAGCACATGGCTCTGTATGTTTTGGAAATATCGTAGCCAAATAGAATGGAGATTTTACCCAAAATGCTTGGTTATTACCATGATGATTCTGTTCTACACGCCTCTCATTTGGTGGGAACAATTGCGTTGGAACAAGAAGATTAAAGAAACAGAGGTGAAAGCTCCAGTTTTCATTCTTGGTCATCAGCGTAGCGGAACAACTTACCTGCATTACCTGCTGGGTAAAGACCCGAAATTCGGATTTCTTTCTGTGAAGGAAAGTTTTATGCCTTGGTTGTATCTCTCGTTCGAGAAAATGCTACAGCGAATGCTTGGTAATAGAATGCCAGATAAACGGCCGATGGACAATCTGCGCTTGAGCGTTGATATGCCAACAGAACCAGAATACTCGCTAGGAAATATGACTTGGGCAACAATGCTTCCTGGGTATTACTTCCCTAAAATAATGCTTGAAGTTTTTGATCGGCTTGTATTATTTGGAGATGAAGGAGCTGAAAAAGCATGGCAAGAATCGTTCAAATACTTCATGCAGAAACTTACGTTGAAACATGGCGGCAAACAGCTCTTAATCAAGGCACCTGAGAATTTGTCTAGAGTGAAAGCGATATTGGAAGTTTTTCCTGATGCCAAGTTCATTCACATTTACAGAGACCCTTACAGAGTTTATTTTTCAACCGAAAGGTTATATGGAATTACGTTACCGATGATTGCGCTTCAGCACTGGAATGAAAACGTGGTACCTGATTTTATTTTGAAATCTTACAACAAGATATTTCTGAAATATTTCGAAAGCAAGAAGCTAATCCCTGAAGGTAATTTGGCCGAAATCAAGTACGAAGATTTCATTGGCAATGAAATGGACACGCTTCGCGAAGCTTACCAAAAGCTTGGTTTGGAGTTTGAAGAAGCTGCTCCACATATACAGTCTGAAATAAGAAGCTACGAAGGCTACCAGACCAATAAGTACGAGTACGACCCGCAGAAAATGGAGCAGATACATGAGGCTTGGGAACCTGTTTTCAAGGAGTTGGGGTACAGGAAGTAATCAGCCGGCAGTCTTCTCCTCAAACAGCGGCAGATAATCTTCACTTTCCGTTTTGAAAATGCGGTCCATAAAAGTGAAATACAAACCGTAATTGAAGAGGTATTTGCTGTGATGCAAACTGTGGTGAGAAGAACCAATCCACCATTTTCCAAACCAGTTCTTAGAAAACCCTTTCGGGTAAATTTCAATGTGCAAATGGTTGATGGTGGCGGTAACCGTCATCAGAATCAGCATAAAGAAAATGACTCCATAATGCATCGGAATAAAGATGATGATGACAGGAACAACTAGTGCTTGCAGAATGGATTCGATAGGATGGAAGGAGAAAGCCGTCCAAGGAGAAGTGACGATGCTATCGTGATGCACGTAATGGAATAGCCTGAAGACTTTTGGGTTGTGCATCCAGCGGTGTAAGAAGTAGTAATAGGCTTCGTGAATGAGCATGGCGCCAAGCAGACTTACAGGTAAATACCACCATCCAAATTCAGAGATGTCCGTGTAAATGGCGGTTTTGCCTTGTTGGTATAGCCAAACCATTCCAACGAACGATACCGTGAAGATGAAAGAGGTGAGAGCAGACCACAAAATCTCCTTCTGACTCTGCTTCGGTTTCCGCAGCTTGTCGCTTATTCTTCGACTTTCGAATCGGCCTTTTAAAACAACCTTGAATACGAAATGAAAGATGAGTGAAACGAGAACGTAGCGGAGAAAAATTACCGCAAAGTTGATGGCCGTGAAAATCGCGACCGAACTCCAACTACTGAAATCAATGAAGTCGTCAATCATTGTTTAGCAAATGATTTTTGAATTCAACCTTGAATTGTTCCATTTCCGTTTCTGAAATCGCCTCATCTACATAACCAAAAACGAACTCCAACTGTTTGTTGGAACGGACAACCGCCACATTGAAACCAGGAGGAGTAGGAACAGGCGGGTAGCGGAAAACATTCTCCACTTTATGTCCGCAGAATGTATCCATTTCAAGCTGATCTGTACCCAGATCAGAAAACCCAAAACTGGCCAATTTTCCGTTGGAAGAAAGGTTTACCATCTGCTCATAAATGAATAGCGGAACGTACCGAAGTGAGTCCATCAATCCAGCGTATTTTTCAGTAATCTGTTCTTTTATCTGCTCTCGCAGTTGACCGTTCATTGACTCGACAGAAGCAGCATTTGAGTTTAAATCTGCCGATGTCAGTTTGAAGAATAGAAATGATAGCTGATTTGAGAATAGGTGGCCTTTCGTTCCCAATTTCCTTTGATTATGCGGAGTTGAGAACCAGAGATACGGAGTATTTTTACCTCGGCTTTTCAATGTTTTGTTCAAGCATCTGGAAATACCTGAAATTAGATACGAACTTGTTCCTATACGAGAACCAGCTTGCCAAGCTTTCGCTTCAACTTGCTTAGATTCTTCAGGGTTTAATTTGAGCGAATCGTACAACGGAGCTGCTTGCTTGCTGCTCTTTTTGGTGAGTAATGAACCCAGTTTTGAGCTTCCTCTGCTTAGCATGTACAAAGTCATGCGCCAAAAGTTTACCAATGAATTTCCAAATCCATTAGATTCCAATTCGGGAAAGTCATTTCCTTCAAAATCACCGTTCAACGCACGAATGAAATTCATCATTCCTTGATGGTCGAAAAGGGCGTGATGCATGGAAATGACCACGTGCTTTGTGTTGTCTGCAAAGGCACATAAATCAACGCAAACCAAACCTAGCTCATTATCAACCTTTCGATTCAGAATCTGCGATTCGAAATCATTCTGAGTTATCGATTTCGAAAGAAAAATTCGCGGCCCTTGGCTTTTCACCCTTATCCATTTTGGAAGGAACGGCCAACTTAGTTTGTATTGGATTTGAGAAGCTTCTTTCAGCCGCGAATTTGCTTTGAGCGAATGGGCAAATGATTCAAGATTAATACTTGAATCAAGCTGAAAATGAACTCTTGAAATGTTTCCGGCTAATCCGAAGTTTTTGATTTTTCTGTCGATAAGCAGATGGAAATAATCGGAACCGGAAAG
>JBMYXX010000157.1:0-7058 GCA_049608805.1 Flavobacteriales bacterium
ACAGAAATCAAGGGGGCTACTATGATGAGACTGTTCCAGTTCAGATGTTGCTAGATTTTTCTAACGGAGAACTAGTTCAACTGGCAGCAGGAGATCTAAATGCTGTTTCTCCCAAAACAATACTAGAAGCTATTAAGTCTGATTCGGAGTTGCATAAGGAATATGAATTGAAGACTAGAAAAGACCAGAAACGGCTTTCTATGTTCTATATACGACTCTTTAATGAGCGTAACCCAATATACTTGCAAACTTGGTAAGCGTAAGGAGAAAAATGAAAAGATTCGTATTTGTTTTATTGTTTGTAATAGCGGTTATTAATGTTTCTCGCGCCCAGCAGATAGGGTCTAGTGACTTTTTAGAGTTGGAGGTTCATGTCACTGACACCCAATCCGTGTCTCCGTATTTAAGAACGCTTGATGCGGTTAACTGGCGATTTCCTGACCGGTCTCACGCTATGGTGCTTGGTGCTCTTGGTAGTCCGTTGGTTCATATTTGGTCCGATGGAATCCCCACAAGTGTCATAGGTGAAAGACCTAGGCACCTGCAGTGGTGGTCCGGTCAAGAATTGTTTTCAATGTTTTACCTAGGTGGAGCACAAGCCTTGGTCTCTTCAGACTTAGAAATTTATGAGGAGTATGCACCAAATGCTATTTTGGATGGCCATGCCATGGAGTTTACTGATGATGGAATGGTGTTAAGCTTGATTCTGACTTATCAAACAGTGCCAGATCAAAATGATGACGTTTTTGGAGATGATATTGGAGTTCATTGGATAGAATGGTTGATTGAGGACAGCACCGGGGTTGAGGAGATTGTGCATATCTCAGAAGAGTATGAAGCTTTAGATCTTTACTCTCTTGGAGTTCATTTTGATGCTGGAAGTCCAGACACTATTATAGACCCTTTGCATGGGAATAGCATTGATTATGTTTCTATGGAAGAAGGATTCTATGTTGGAACAACCAATAGAACTCTTAATGAGGTCTTAGTAATGAGGCAAGATGGGGAAGGGGAGCGTCAATTTTATCATTTTGGAGGGCCTCTCAATCAGTTTAGTTATCAGACTGATTCTGTTGTTGCTTACCGCGCTCATGATTTTCGGTTTATGGACGCCACAGACTCTACCCTGACCGTTTCATTTTTTAGTAATGGAGATGGTGAGAGCAGTGGAGGAACCTATGCTGCCGGTAAAATAGTTCAGCTTAATCTGCAAGACTTAAGTGTGTCTCTTGTAAGTCAAAGCATTCTTCAGGGGCCCCATTCAAGTGCTATGGGTAGTTATGACCCTGTTACCAATACCATTGGACCTGGTGTGGTACGAACAGGTGAAAACTCTTTTAGTACGGTTTTAGCGTTGGATTTTGATGAGTCTGGTGATGAGGTTTTTCGAATTGAGAGAAGCCCGAGCCCGGTTCATTTCTGTTACCAAGCAAATAGGTACGCTCTAGAAGTGGATTCTCATTTATCAAGACCAGCCCTTGATTTAAGTTGTGATTTTCCAAACAATTCTCTTCGGATTAAAGCGTCAAAACCAGGTATTTGGGATAGCTATCAGTTTTATGTGGATGATAATTTATGGAATGGTCAGCTAGATAACGACAGCACCATTTCACTTCCGATAGACTTTGCTGGTAACATATATGCAATGAGTAGGTTGTTCGTGGATGATTACTCATTTACAGTTGATAAGTACACCGATAATTACTCTGTCCCGAGCGATTTCTGTAACATTGTTAGTGTTCGGAATAGCGCTAAGCCGGAGAGACTGATTAGTTACCTGAAAAATCAATCACTTGTTCTAAATCAAGAGTGCTCGGGTACCATTGTGTCCGTTTCTGGCAAGACCGTACTTGCTTTCACGGGAACTGCTGTAGATGTCGGCACTTTATCTTCAGGGACCTACGTACTTAATTCAGATTGCGGTAATTCAAAGTTTTTTGTTCCATAGTTAGTTTGAGAGCTAGAGTTTGTTTTTCAACATGTTGCATATCCCTCATTGAGAGTCAACTGACTATTGAAGCAGGATGTTCTCCCAGTTTTTAACCGTAGGCTTATTTCTATTTTACTGCCGTTGCAATCGTTACTAGGTTTATTGAGCCAGACCAAACTCTTGTCCGTGAGGACGAAAGCCTAACTAAAAAGGAGCAAAAGCAAACTGGGATGTTTTACGAAAGGAAGTACAATAAGAGGAACCCGATATTTTTTCCTCGCAGGGATTAGGGTTTTAGCTGTCGATAGAAGGGAAGTCAATCCTTCACTTTATAAACCAGTCGCATGGTAATGCTTGCGGTTTTGTCTTTGTCAGCAGTATTGAATGCACCGCCCCAACTGTAATCCTCATTGGAATTTTGACCTGTAATTTGGAAAACGCCCATGTTGGCTGATTTCAAGTCTCCCAGTTCGCCACCAGAATTAGCCGCAATGGTTTCGGCTCGTAAACGTGCATCTTCCGTAGCCTTTCTAATCATTTCAATTTTCAAGTCAGCCATTTTGGTGTAATAGTATCGAGGTGGATTAGAGTAGAACTGAACGCCTTTGTTCATCAATTCGGTAATTGAGCGAGAAAGCTCTTCAACCTTCTTAACATCCTCAGACTCTATCTCTAGAGATTGTGTAAGTTGATAGCCCACAAATCGATTTCCAATGTAATTGCCGTTTTGATATTGTGGCTCAGTTTGCTCAGAAGTGCTTACCGCTTTAAAAACCAACTGCTCGTTGGTCAATCCTTTCGATAAAAGGTATTCGCGGATAATGGCCTTGTCTTTTTCCAGCGCGGCATAGGCAGCTTGCAAATCGTTGCTTTCTCGAACAAATCTGCCTTCCCAAACAATCAGGTCAGAAACGAAATCTTCAGAACCCAGTCCTGTTACGTTGATGGTTCCATCGCGTTCAGCACGTTCTACATAAGCGTTTCCAAGAAAGAAAGCTGCAATAATGATGGCGGCAGAAAATAGTATGGCGTTGGTCGTTTTCATACTTCAAATAACGACAGAATGAAGTAATATTCTGTTAGTCTAAAAGACTTAACAATTCTTGGCGTTTAGGTTATGAATTTGTGTTCTTTAATTTTTGAGGCTTACTTCTTTGTTACCCAACTGAGCTACTAGGGCAAACGCATCTACGTGTCCATTTGCGCCTACGCAATAAGAAATGAAAAGACCACAGAAACACGGAAGGCACAGAAGTTTCACGGAAAACAAATCTTTTTATTCTGTGAAAGTCTGTGTTTCTGTAGCTCATAAATGTCTTTTCCTCTTGGAGATTATGATGTCTTCCTACATTTGCCAAATCAACAAAACGAACAGGAAAAATGAGTGTAATTGACGGAATTGACTACGGCCCATTGGCCGCTTTGGTAGGAACTTGGGAAGGAGTTAAGGGAATGGACATTGCGCCAGAACCAGACGACAAAGTTGAGGAGAACCCATATTTTGAAACGATTACTTACACGGCTGGTGGCGATGTGACCAATGCCGAGTCGCAAGTGTTGTCAATTGTGCATTACAGACAGTTTGTTTCTCGTAAATCGAATAATGAGGTTTTTCATGATGAAACGGGTTATTGGCTGTGGGATCCACGCGAAGAAGTGGTTATGCATTGCCTGGTAATTCCGAGAGCGGTTTGCCTAATTGCGGGTGCTAAATATGTTGAGCAACGAACGGAAGACGGTTCGCTAATTATTGAAGTGGAAGCTGGCGTAGATAATCCAGATTGGGGAATTGTGCAATCGCCATTTATGCAGAAGAACGGCCGCACGCTGGCGTTTAACCAGAAAATTACGGTTGGCAACGGAAAGATGGTTTATCACCAGAATACGAAGCTGGACATTTACGGTCGAGAATTCGACCATACGGATGATAGCGAACTTACTCTGAAGTAGGTTATTTCTATTCGTGGTTGTCTGAAACCCGCTTGCAGGTTGGGCATTCGTAGCCGTTGTTGCCTTTTTTTAGATGAATACCATCCAAACGGGTAACTACAAAATCTTGAATAAATGTATGATGCGCTTTGCCATTGTTTACATCAATCTGCTTGTCTTTGTAGAGCTCTCGGATTTGGCCATCGTATTCCTGCTCTCCCCAACAAACTGGACAAGCACCTACTGGCGCTTGATTTTTGGTTTCTTCCTTTGGTTTTGAGAAAAATGAAGCAATGTTTTCTGTAAAGCTCATCAGTAATATTTATTCGATTTGACTCTTAGAATGCGATTCAAAAACGGCCTCGGCCACTCTTTTTGTAATGCTTTCGTCAAGCGATGGTGGAATAATTTTATCGCGGGTAGGGTTGGGAAGCGCATCGGCTATTGCGTATGCCGCAGCCAGTTTCATTTCGGGAGTAATGCTTGGTGCTCGTGCATCTAGCGCTCCTCGAAAAATCCCAGGAAAAGCCAGAACATTATTCACTTGATTAGGATAATCGCTTCGGCCAGTAGCAACAACCGCTGCACCGCCTTGTTTGGCTTCGTCAGGGGAAACCTCTGGGGTTGGGTTCGCCAGCGCAAATATGATTGGATTGTCTGCCATGGTCTCAATGTCTTCCTTGCTGAGAATGTTGCCAACGCTTACTCCAATAAACACATCGGCATTGGCAATGGCTTCTTTCAAACTTCCCTGTATGTTTAGTTTGTTGGAATACTTAAGAAGTTCAGTTTTGGCCTCGGTTAAATCTTGCCGTTCTCGGTGTATAATTCCTTTACTATCGCACACCACAATTCTTTTAACCGGAATACAAATAGATGGGTCTAGGCTGATGCAGCGTAGCAAACGAGCAATGGCTATTCCCGCAGCCCCAGCACCGTTTATTACAACTTTTAAATCCTCCAGTTTTTTGCCAACAACCTTTGCAGCGTTAATGAGGCCTGCTAGTGTTACAATGGCCGTTCCGTGCTGGTCATCATGAAAAACAGGAATGCCAATTCCTTGTAACCGTTCTTCAACCTCAAAACTTCTTGGAGCCGAAATGTCTTCCAGGTTTACGCCTCCAAAAACAGGAGCAATTCGCTTTACTGTTTCTACAATTTCATCGACATTTTGTGTGTCTAAACAAATAGGGAACGCATCAATGTTGGCGAATTTCTTGAACAGCATAGCTTTTCCTTCCATTACCGGAATTGAAGCTGTAGCACCAATATTTCCTAGTCCTAAAACGGCCGAACCATCGGAGACAACGGCTACAGAATTGCCTTTCATGGTTAGTTCGTAAGCAAGGTTTTTGTCCTTCTCAATTTCTAAACAGGGTTCTGCAACACCAGGAGAGTAAACAAGACTTAACTCTTCTGTAGATGTAACTTCCATCTTATTAGAAATCTCAATCTTTCCTTTGAGTTTCCGGTGCAATTTCAGGGACGCCTTCTTAATTTCTTCGTTCTTCACAGACATGTCAATTTTCTTTGTGTACAAACGTATGGGTTACTTAAGGATTAATTCCAGCGTATGTAATACCCGTCAGCTTGTGCATGTCCCAATTGTAAGTGCTCAAATCTTCAGAACTGAATTGACCAAAATCTGAATGCCCGCATGAACGTGCGATTACTTTCATCAAATCAGTTGTGGCTTCAAAGAAATTAGCAAGCTGTTTCGCAGAGCTTTGAATAATCAATCGCTGACGAAGACTTTCCTTTTGCGTTGCAATTCCGACAGGGCAGTTGTTGGTGTTACAAGCACGCATGCCCAAGCAACCAATTGCTTGAAGAGCCGAGTTTGAAACGGCAACGGCATCAGCCCCCATCATCATTGCCTTGGCGAAATCTTCTGCAACGCGCAATCCGCCTGTAATTACGAGCGTAACGTCTTTAGCTCCAACAGCACCCAAGTGCTTTCTGGCTCTTGCCAAAGCAGGAATGGTAGGGACATTGATATTGTCCCGAAGCACAGTTGGAGCCGCACCAGTTCCACCACCTCGTCCGTCAAGAATGATGTAATCAACGCCTACAGCTAACGCGAAATCAATATCAGCCTCAATTCTTGCGGCTGAGATTTTGAACCCGACTGGAATTCCGCCCGTTTGTTCACGAACTTCTTCGGCTACTTTCTTGAAATCTTCAACGGTAAATAAATCTGGAAAAGCCGCTGGAGAAATAGCCGCTTCACCTTCTTTTAAACCACGTACTTCGGCAATTTCCTTGCTCACTTTATCGCCAGGCAAATGGCCGCCTGTTCCCGTTTTAGCGCCTTGTCCACCTTTAAAATGGAAGGCCTGCGCTTTCTTCACTTTATCCCAGCTAAAGCCAAATTTCCCAGAAGCTAGTTCGTAGAAATAACGGCTATTGGCTTCTTGTTCTGCTGGAAGCATGCCGCCTTCTCCAGAACAAATTCCCGTGCCAGCCATTTCTGCGCCTGTGCTCAAAGCAATTTTCGCTTCGCGTGATAAAGCGCCAAAACTCATGTCAGAAACAAACAGTGGAATGTCTAACTCCAAGGGTTTCTTGGCTTTTGGACCAATTATAACTTTAGTAGTTACGTTTTCTTCGTCCAATAGCGGACGTCTTGCCAATTGCGCTGGTAGAAACTGAATGTCTTCCCATTTTGGCAGGGTAGTGCGGTCAACGCCCATCGCAGCTGTTGGACCGTGATGCCCCCAGTTTTTCAGGCCATTTTGCGCCAATTCCTTGATGTAACCCGTGTACGGTTCAGATGGTTCTGGATGCGTATCGGCATAATCTCCTAAATAGCTATCGCGGTTAAATGGTTGCGGATGCGTCACACCGAATGCACGGATTTCAGCTTCATCTACAACCACATCATTGCCCTTAATTTCTGCTGCGAACTTGTTCAATACCTCGGCATTGTTGTATTCAGAAACGCCTGTGTCAATTCGGTAATCCCAACCGTGAACTCCGCAGATTAGGTTGTCGCCATCTACATGACCATCGGCCATTAAAGCTCCACGGTGCAGGCAGCGGCCGTAAAGCACGCTTACTGTGTCGTCAAATCTTACTATTACAAGGTCGATGTTTGCTACTTGTGCACGTTCTGGTTCTCTGTCTTTTAACTCGGAGAATTGGGCAATTACTGTTGGTTGTTTCATTTAGTTGTGTTTTTACCGCAGAGGCGCAAAGG
>JBMYXX010000158.1:0-7058 GCA_049608805.1 Flavobacteriales bacterium
TGTCTCCTGCAAAAATGGATCCTGCACCAGCTAAGAAGCACAGTGCTTGCCCTTCATCTGTCATTTGCGTTCTACCAGCCGACAACCGAACTGTGGTATCTGGCAACACAATTCGTGTAACGGCAATCATCCGAACCATGTCCCAAATTGGAACAATCTCTTGCTCTTCCAATGGCGTTCCTTCCACAGCAACTAATCCATTAATTGGAACACTTTCAGGATGCGGATTTAAGCACGAAAGCGTCAATAGCATTCCGCAACGATCCTCAGCACTTTCGCCCATTCCGATAATTCCACCAGAACAAACCGTCAATTTTGCTTTTCGAACGTTGCTCAACGTCTCCAGTCTATCTTCATATCCACGGGTAGAAATAACCTCCTTATAATACTCTTCAGAACTATCAACGTTGTGATTGTACGCATACAAACCAGCGGCCGCCAAGCGTTTCGCCTGATTTTCGGTAACCATACCCAACGTACAGCACACCTCCATATCCATATCGTACACAGTTTTCACCATGTCCAACACCTGATCAAACTCGTCATTATCCTTCACGTTTCGCCAAGCCGCACCCATGCACAGCCGAGACGAACCACCGTCTTTCGCATCCTGAGCAGCGCTTCTCACCTGCTCCACGCTCATCAAATCATTCTTCTCAATATCCGTGTGGTAACGGGCCGCCTGCGGACAGTACGAACAATCCTCTGGGCAGCCGCCCGTCTTTATCGAAAGCAGCGTGCTGACCTGAACCTCTTTTGGGTCGTTGTGCTCGCGGTGCACCTTGGCCGCCTCATAAATCAAATCAATCAGCGGGCGATTGTAGATTTCCAAAATCTCATCCTTCGTCCAATCGTGTCTAATCTCGGTCATCAAGTTCGAATTTGAGGCAAAGTTATCACAAGCGAAATTCTGACCACCTAATTCCGATCATTAGTTTTGCACACCATGCGTTTCGACATCATAACCATACATCCCGAACTGCTTTCTGGGCCGTTTAGCCACAGCATTCTCAAACGTGCGCAAGACAAAGGCTTGGTAGAAGTGCATTTCCATGATTTGCGTGAATACACTTTAGACAAGCACAATCGTGTAGATGATTACCAGTTTGGTGGTGGTGCTGGCATGGTTATGACCATCGAACCGATTGACCGTTGCATTTCAGCACTCAGAAAGCAACGCGATTATGATGAGATTATCTACATGACTCCTGATGGCGAGCAATTTGACCAGCCGATGGCCAATCATCTCTCTTCAAAAGGCAACATGATTTTGCTTTGCGGCCACTACAAAGGCATAGACGAGCGTGTTCGTGAGCATTTCATCACGAAAGAAATATCTATTGGAGATTACGTGCTTACTGGAGGAGAATTAGCCGCTGCTGTAGTCTGCGATGCCATTATCCGCCTCATTCCTGGTGTTATTTCAGACGAGACCTCTGCCCTTTTCGATAGCCACCAAGATGGAATGTTAGCTCCGCCTGTTTACACTCGCCCTAGAGAATACAAAGGGTGGAAAGTGCCAGACGTACTTCTATCCGGAAACGATAAGCTTGTTGAAGACTGGAGAAATGAACAGGCTTTAATGCGCACCAAAGACCGAAGGCCTGGTTATTTGGATGAATAGGAAACTCCTAGAACGGTAACTGTTTAAACACTTTTGTCTTGTAAGCATGCTAGCTGAGCTTACGGGCACTGTATATTAGCCGCACAGAACCCATCTGTGTTTTAAGTGGAATGAGCAAAAGAAAAAAACTAAACTGCATCTTATTAATTGATGATGACGAAGCCACCAACTTCGTCAATTCAATTCTAATAAATGAAGCCGATTGCACCGAAACAATCAAGGTTACCACTGGCGGCAAAGAAGCACTGGTTTTCCTGAAATCTGTTGATACACTCGGAAAACACCCTCAGCCCGACTTGATTTTCCTGGACATTAACATGCCTGGAATGGATGGCTGGGAATTTATTGAAGAATACAAGCAACTATTACCAGAACAGAGAGGAAAGGTTATCGTTTGGATGCTCTCCACATCTAACAACCCTGACGACCTAGCACGTGCTAACGAGTTAGGAAGTGATGGATTTATGTCTAAACCACTTAACAACAATAAGCTGGAAAAGATATTGGACGAGCATTTCTAAACAAATCAAGTTCAGATTTGACAATTTTCGAAGTCAGTTTTTTTGATTCAAAAACCCTCTTTAAAACACAGCAATTGAATTGAAGATGAACACGATAAAAAGTTTCAACAAAAGTTCTCTGAAAACTCACTTCTATTCTTTCTAAAAAACACTTACATTTGCGCTCCCAAATTTTGGGACAGATATAATACAAAGCATGGACGCATTACTTCACCACGTAAGAGAAACTTACAGCACAACATTAGAAAGCCCTGATTTTTCGGCTGGAGACACAGTTACAGTTGAGTACCTTATTAGAGAGGGAAACAAAACTCGTCCGCAGCGTTTTCAAGGAGTAATTCTTCAGAGAAGCGGTTCTGGTGCAACCGAAACTTTCACTATTAGAAAAATGTCTGGTGGCATTGGTGTAGAAAGAATTTTTTCTTTCAGCAATCCAAATCTTACTAAGATTACAGTAAACAAGAGCGGTGTTGTACGTAGAGCACGTATTTTCTACCTAAGAGATCTTACTGGTAAGAAAGCTCGAATTAAAGAAGCAAGAAGAAAGTAAACCATCTGGTTTATCAGGTAAAAAATCCTCTCCATTTCGGAGGGGATTTTTTTTTGTTCTAAACCGTAGGTTTTAGCCACGTGATTCACGCACGGCCTCACTAAGAAATACTCGTAGCTATATTGTTATATAGTTTTTTATCTTTCGCACAGGAATTACAGTTACTGCTTTTGACAAAACAGGAACCATGGAAAGGAATTACATACTAAGCAAACTGGTCTTTATTGATGACGACCCACTGACCAATCAGTTTCATAAAATGTTGATTGAATCAATGAAAGTTGCCAGAGAGATAGAGTGCTTCGACTCTGCTGAGTCTATCTTGGCGCATTACAGCAAAACAAACCCTAACCGCAAATTTCCGGATTTGTTTTGCGTTGACATTGGTTTACCAAAAATGAATGGGCACGAATTAGCGGTTGCGCTAAGACAGCTACCTGAGTTTAAAGAACAAAAATCTACCATTTGTTTTCTAACTGGGTCAAAAGACATTAATGATGTAATTGCAGCAGACGTTAACCAATTTAACCACTACTTCTGGAAACCTTTGGACAAACCAAAGTTTAACACTTTGCTAAAAGAGGTTTACAACTTTTCATTTGGGAGGTAACTAGGTTCTAATTTCCCCTTTCAATTGGCCATTGAAACTCGAATAGCCAATTGAATCTAGGGCACTCACTGGTTACCATTCAAATTCTTTAATCAATAGAGCCTCGCTAGCATGTCTAAAATCAATTCAGCTTCATCGTCCACACCAAAGCTTTCTGAGCTTGAAACGGCAAATGCTTTGCTTCAAGAGGAAATTAGGCAGAGAAAAGAATCTGATCTTAGATTTAGATTGGCCGTTAAGGGCACAACAGCCGGTGTTTGGGACTGGATTGACGTTAACTCAAACCAAGAATGGTGGTCTCCGCAATTTTACAACTTACTGGGTTATTCTCCCGAAGAATTAGATGCAACACTAGAAAATTTCGAAGCAATTCTTCATCCAGAAGATTCCGCCAGAACCTTTGAGTTGGTTAACAAACACTTTGAAAACAGAGAATCCTTTGTAGTAGAGTATCGGCTAAAGTGTAAAACTGGCAAGTACAGATGGTTTCTCGGCTCTGGTCAAGCCACTTGGGATGTTGATGGCAAACCAACTAGAATGGTTGGAACCATTGTAGATATTCACGAAAGGAAAACTGCAGAGGCAGCTGCCAAGCAAAATGCACTCGACCTCAAGAAAAAAGTAACTGAACTTCAGGAGTTAACCTATGTTGCTTCTCACGATTTACAAGAGCCGGTGCGCACAATCGCCAGTTTTGCAGACCTTCTCAAACAAAATTATACCGATAAATTAGACACTGCTGGGAATCAATACCTTGATTTCATGCAAGAGGCAAGCAATCGTTCTCAGCAACTTATTTCCGACCTACTCGACTACACCCGAATAGGTAAGAACCAAGAAGTTACCGATGTTGACACACAGCAAATTCTTAGCGTAGTTCTTGCTGATCTCACTTCTAGAATTAAAGATTCAGGTGCCAAAATTGATGCCGACCAGCTACCTATTATAAAAGGATACCCTATTGACTTACAGGTGCTTATTCAAAACCTTTTAAGCAATGCAATTAAGTTTAGCGCCTCCAAACATCAGCCATTAATAAAAATAGGCTACGAGAACCTTAGCTCTGAACATCACTTTTTCGTTGCAGATAACGGAATCGGGATTGAGGAGCAGTATTTCGACCGCATTTTTGTCATTTTCAAGCGGTTGAATGCTAGAGCTGAGTTTGAAGGAACCGGAATTGGCCTTGCTCATTGCAAAAAAGTTATAGAGCTCCATAATGGCAAAATATGGGTAGAATCGAAAGTTGACAAGGGAAGCACTTTCCACTTTACAATACCACATTTACCATGAATAAGCCTTTCAAACACAGTCTAAATAGTTTACCCACTAGCAATAACAGCCACATACAATACCACTAACTTTATAGCGAAACCTGGAACATTTCATTTATGGAACCTAAACTCAATTGCATCCTACTTATTGATGATGATGAAGCAACCAACTTTGTCAACACAATATTGATTGAATCTGAAAAATGCACTAAAACCATTAAATCGGTTACTGGAGGTCTTGCCGGTTTGGTTTATCTAAACTCAAGTGATTCTGAAGGAAACCATCCTCAGCCAGACCTCATTTTTCTAGATATTAATATGCCGGGAATGAATGGCTGGGAGTTTATGGAAGAATACAATCGGCTTCCTAAAAACAAAAGAGGGAACTTCCTTATCTGGCTACTATCAACATCTAACAACCCAGACGACAAAATAAAAGCTAAAGAATTAGGTTCGGATGGATTTATGGCCAAACCACTTACTAAGGCCAAACTAAAAAATGTCATAGAAGAGCATTTCGGCTAAGACCATCTAGATGACCTTGGGAATCCTTTCGCTTTTAGGATTCGGTGCATAAAATGTGGGTATGACTAGCTCCTTTGCAGCCAGGCCAGTCTCAATAAGAGAAAGTTAAAACCAGTACGAGCGTACTCATGGTTTCCGCGAACGCACAGAAGAAAATTCTGTGTAGAAGCAAACTACGAGTTATTGGTTAATGAATATCTGGTGAAACCGATTAGCCCTTCCATCTTATTTAATGCTATTCAGCCCACGCAGTACAAAACAAATTGGCCAGGCTTAGCGGAACAGTCATTTTTGACCATATGGAAAGATTCAAATCAATCCAGGTTGTTAAGGTTGAAAAAGCCTAATTTTTTCTTGATAAATGAATTTCCTGTACTTAATTCTACCACTTCTAGGAGTTAATTTTGGCGTATGAAAAAGAAGGACGTTCCTCAGGATGACGAGAACCTTTTTGAAGGTAAATTCAAGGTGGTAAAATATGCCGTGGATGAAGATGGCAAGTACGGAACAGTCGGAAGTACGGGTTGGGAACCAGAGAATACGGTTCTGAATCAAGCTTGGGAAGAGATCAACAAGAAGGTTGCTGAGACCTTAAAGAGGATTGAAGCTGGGGAACTAAGTCCACTCGCCTATCACATGGAAAAGAACATTATGGATGTGGGCATGTTGAGCCAATACATGGACATTTCTAAGCGTAACGTAAGCAGGCATTTAGAACCAAGTGGGTTCAATGGCTTGGACGAAAAGACGTTGAATAAGTACGCAGAGGTATTCGATATCTCGATTGAGGAGTTGAAGAAAACGGAAGGATGAAGATAGATTTCGAGCACCGCCAATCGGCTCACTGCGAAACAGGCGTCATTTCTAACCTAATGCGGCATCATGGCTTGGATATTTCCGAACCGATGGCACTAGGGATTGGTTCTGGATTGTTCTTCAGCCACATGCCATTTATTAAGGTAAACGGATTGCCTGTTACCACCTACCGCATTATGCCTGGCGACATTTTCAAGAAGTTCTCTAAGCGGACTGGAGTTGAAATGAAGCGCCAAAAGTTCTCGTCTCCTGAAAAAGCAATGGATGCGCTAGATGCCTGTTTGGAGCAAGGACTTCCCGTAGGTATGCTCACCAGCGTGTTCTATCTACCTTATCTACCGCGTGCATTTCGCTTTCACTTTAATGCACACAATATTGTTGTTTACGGCAAGGAAGGAGATGACTACATCGTCTCTGACCCAATTTTGGAAGAACCCGTTACCATTGACCGAAGAATGCTTATTAGAGCACGATTCGCAAAGGGAATGCCGAATACAAATGGCAGAATGTATTATCCAACTCACGTACCAAAGGATGTTGATTTGAATAAGGCAATCATTAAAGGATTGAAGTACACAGCTAAGGATATGGGAACGATTCCTATTCCAATTTTTGGAGGAAGGGCTATCGGATTTCTTGCTGGTCGCGTAGCTAAATATGAGACGAAGTACGGACAAGAAGAAGCCAAGAAATACTTAGGGAATATTGTTCGGATGCAAGAAGAAATTGGAACGGGCGGTGCTGGATTCCGCTTCATGTTTGGGGCTTTTTTACAAGAAGCCTCTGCCCGATTAGGCAATCCAATGCTTCACAAAAAGAGCATGGAGATTACTAAGATTGGTGACCTATGGCGCGGATTTGCCTACGATTGCGGCAGGATGGTTAAAGACCGTGCTGATGGCATGACGTATCAGGATTTAGCTGACCAACTTTCGGATATTGGAAAACGTGAAATCAACTTCTTCACTTCCATTCATAAAATGAAATTCTGATTTGGACGCCATTTCCATATCCGATTTAGTGCATCAATACAGCGGTGCGCCCGAACCAGCGGTTAACCATCTTAACGTAAGCATTAAGAAAGGCGCATTTTATGGATTACTTGGTCCAAATGGTGCAGGTAAAACCACGACCATTT
>JBMYXX010000159.1:0-7056 GCA_049608805.1 Flavobacteriales bacterium
CCAGGCGTGTTTTGGAGCGACTAAAAGAGCTTGGAATCGCTAACATCTATGTTTCTGGAGATGGATCTAAAACCAAACAAGACAAAACCTTAGTCGATGCCGTAAAAGCTGCGGTTCTGGAGTTTGACTCAATAATTCTTAAATACCAGTTTTCCGATGAAAATTTAGGTTGCAAAAACGGAGTAATAGCAGGGATAAATTGGTTCTTTAATCACGTAGATGAAGGAATTATTTTAGAGGACGATTGCCTTCCAAATCAATCCTTTTTCTCGTTTTGCGATACGTTACTTGAAAGGCATCGGAATGATACCGATGTTGGCATGATAGGCGGTAACAATCCGCTAGGAAAGTGGCAATCCGACTCAGCATATTTCTTTTCCAGAATAGGGCACGTTTGGGGCTGGGCAACGTGGAAAAATCGCTGGGAGCGCTTCAATCCTGAATTACCAGAATTGGATGTTTTTGTAGAAAACAAAGGATTTGAACGGGCATTTGGCCCAACACACTTGGCTAAATCCCGGAAGGAGCTAACACTACGAGCTTTGTCTGGAGAGATTAACACTTGGGACTACCAATGGAACGCGCACTTATTAATCTCCAATTCTTTGGCGATTGTCCCAGAGAAAAACCTGGTAGAAAATATCGGTTTTGATGAGCACGGCACCCACACAAAATCAAAACCCGACTGGATTTCGTTTGAAACGTACGAGTTGAATATTCCGAAGCCGAATATTGAGACAACTCCGAATTTGGAGTACGAAATGGAAGTGTTTTTAGCCAAAAAGGCGAACAAAAAAGCAAATCGGAATTTCTACGAATTTGAGGAGATTGGAAGGAGTGAAACGTCCTCTTTAAAAGTTGTTCTTATCAACTCAACCGACATTGGCGGAGGAGCTGAAAAAATTGCATTTCAATTACACCAGCAACTTTTAGCAAAAGGACATGAATCAACTTTATTGGTTTCCACCAAAAAATCTGAGTTAGAATCTGTTGTTGAGTTAAACAACGATTGGAAAAACCAGCTTTCTGTTCTAAATCCAGACATTATTCACGTTCATAATTTACATGGAACACAGATTCAATTAGGCCAACTCGCAGAGCTTTCAACGAAATTCAAAATACTATTTACCCTACACGACAGCTGGTTAACTACTGGCAGTAGCAATCATCCATTTGAACTTGAATCTTCTGAACTGAGTTTGCTGGACATGCAAGACTGGAAAGCCAAATTGGCTGAACGTAAATCGGCAATTACAAATTCAGAAATACGATTTACAGCACCTAGCCAATGGATGCGAGAGCGCTTTTTCATCACCCACAACATTCGGCCATTTTTTGTACCAAATGCCATTGCCAAATGTGAATCTACAAACGTGGAAATTCCATCAAATCGATTTATTCTGTTTGTGGCAAATAATCCAGAATTTAATCCCTATAAAGACTTCGATACTTTGGTTAAAGCTTGGAAAAAAGCCAACGATGCGCTCGGAGAAAACGAAGTTGACTTAGTTTGTATTGGGTGTAAATCAAACTCAAAAGAAAAATTTGGAGACCACCACTTTTACAGACTTGAAAGAATGAGAGCCGAACAGATAAACTCATATTTGGCTGCTAGTTTATTCGTGATACAAGCAAGCAAACAAGACAATTCGCCTTTAGGCATTTTAGAGGCCCATCAGCAAAAGAAAAGAGTTTTAGCCTCGCTTGTTGGCGGAATTCCCGAGCTCCTCAACCAACAAGAAAAGAGTTGGTTGTACGAACCAGAAAACTCAACCGACTTAACAACTAAGCTGATTACCGCGGTTCAGTTTATTGATTCTAATAACGAAACCGACCTAGTTTCGCCTCATATTGAGTTGGAGACAATGGCAAATACATATCTTGGTCATTACCGAGATTTGGTAAATGGCTGATTTCACAATTGTTACTCCCGTGCTCAATCAGGCTTCAACAATTGAAGCTTGTATTCAATCGGTGGCAAATCAGGATGTAGATGTTGATCACATCATTGTTGATGGCGGTAGCACAGACGGAACAGTTGACATCATCAAAAAATATGAGCACGTTCTCACCTACTGGGAAAGCGAAAAAGACAAAGGTCAGAGCCACGCCATCAACAAAGGATTAGCCAAAGCCAATGGCACTTTTTTCAATTGGCTTAATGCTGATGATGTTCTTACCGAAGACGCTCTTTCAACAGTTCTTAAATCAGCCAAACCCAACTCGCTTGCGGTTGTTGGAAAATGTAAACATGTAAATGAAAATGGCGAAGAATTAGCCATCGGCTCGGCCAAAATATGGGATTCTTTAGAAGCCACTTTAGGCAACTACAGTATGGGGCAGCCTTCGCTGTTTTACAAGACTGCCGTGGTTAAAGAATTAGGCGGTTTGAATGAGAGCTTGCATTTATGCATGGACATGGATTTATGGTTCAGATTTCTACTCAAAAACGGCCAAACAAACGTTTCAATATGCGATTCAATATTGAGCCGGTTTAGGGTTGCTGAATCCGCTAAATCTGGCCGATTTTCGCAGCAAATGCAAAGTGAGAAATACGCTATTTATCATGCTCTAGCAAGCAATTTCTCATTGCCTACTTGCTTGGAACAATTCTTCAATGAACACCAGATTCCTACCGGTGTAGAATTACTACCAAGCGATGGTTTTAAACCCGAAGAATTCTTATCCAATTTTAGCTGGCACCTAATGCTCCTAGCATTCGAAAATGGGGATTTCTCACTCTGTCAAGAGTTTTTAGAAATAGTTAAAGCGGGTAACCGTTTATCCAATGCGGAGATTCTACTTTGGAAAGGTAGAATTGCTTCAAAAACGATTCTCTCGAAATGATGAACGAACCTCTCGTCAGTATTTTGATGCCTGCATTTAACGCAGAGCGATTTGTTTTTGAAGCCGTTGAATCTGTACTGAATCAAAGTCATCAGAATTGGGAATTATTGATTTTGAATGATAGTAGCACTGATAAAACCATATCCATTATTGAGTCATTTAACGACCCAAGAATTACACTCATTAATCAGGAAGAAAACCGGGGCTGTTTAGAAAGCTGCAACCATCTTTTCAGCATAGCTAAAGGAGAGTTTGTGACTTTTCTTGACGCAGATGACACACATCATCCGGAACGGATAATGAAATGTTTGAACGCGTTTAAATCTAACGACACCTTAGACTTCATCACCACAAATTTTACTCGATTTAATGAGCAAAACAATCTTGTTTCGGAACATATTTCTAAGGTTGATTATTCAAAATATGCTTCTATACCAAGCTACCAGCCAATTGTATGCTGCGCCACAATTTTTCTACGCAGAAACCTGCTAAACACTGTAGGCGGTTATCATCCTTTTTTCAAAGAGATTGGCGGAGAGGATTATCATTGGCTCTTCGAGCTTTCTAGAAACGGAAAAGGAGCTCATTTGGAAGAAATGCTCTACCAGTACAGAACACATAATGACCAAACGCATCATTTAAATGAGAACCCGCTCAAATATTTCGCATCGGACATTTTAACTGAGATAAAAACGTCTGTTATTGCCAAAGACATCTCACCATTACAGGATGAGAGTAGCCTTAAATCCTGGTGGCTTGATTACATCAAATCCAACACAGCAGAACTAGAGTTTCGAAAGGCTAGTTCTATGTTGAACAGAAACGAGTTTAAAAAATCTATAACACATAATTTCTTGGGCCTGATGAAGAATCCGACATCCTTCACATCATGGCATCGATTCTCCTACCTAACCTACTCAATACTAGTCCGCTGGGCAAGCTAGAATATTATCTTTGCCGCACTTAAAAATGGCTCAAAAAGAGGAAAATTGGTCGCTAGTAATTAAGCCGCAATCTAAGTGGCTTAATTTCCCGTTAAAGGAAATCTGGAGCTACCGAGACTTAATACTCATTTTCGTAAGGCGAGATATTGTTGCTGTTTATAAGCAAACGGTGCTTGGTCCATTGTGGTTTTTTCTTGCTCCAATCTTTACTGTTGTAGCGTACACTTTTGTTTTTGGCTCTATTGCTGGCATGTCAACAGACGGCATACCAAAGCCAATATTTTACCTAGGTGGAACTACGTTATGGAATTATTTCTCCACGTGTTTTACGGCCACCTCAAATACGTTTACCACCAACGCAGCAATTTTTGGGAAGGTGTATTTCCCAAGGCTCGTTTCTCCAATTTCTACTGTACTATCTAGCCTGTTTAAGTTTGGAATACAAATGCTAATGTTCCTCTGCTTTCTTGGGTATTACATGGTTTTCACGGATGCAAACATCAACCCAACAAAATGGATTTTTGCATTTCCAATTCTTGTAATTCTGATGGGCGGAATTTCCTTGGGTGTTGGGATTATCTTATCTGCATTAACCACAAAGTATAGAGACTTGCAAAATTTTGTTTCGTTTGGAGTAACGCTCCTCATGTACGCAAGCCCAGTGATTTATCCGGTTTCTGCGGTTCCAGAATCTTACGCATGGTTTGTTAAATACAACCCAATTTCGCCAATTTTAGAAGCTTTTAGACTTGGGTTTACTGGTTCTGGAACCGTTACGGTTGGAGAACTCGCTTATAGTGGTGGCTTTATGCTTGTCATTCTTTTTATTGGTTCAATTCTGTTTCACAGGGTTGAGAAAACATTTATGGACACGGTATAATGTCGAAACCAGTCATATCGGTTGAGAACCTCTCCAAGCAATATCGGCTTGGAATGGTTGGTGCAGGAACGCTGCGAGAAGACCTCGTGGGCTGGTGGTACAAAATGCGCGGCAAAGAAGACCCGTATTTAAAAATTGGTGAGGCTAACGATAGAACCCAAACCGGGTCAAGCGATTACGTTTGGGCGTTACGAGATGTAAATTTTGAAGTAAACCAAGGCGAGGTCCTTGGCATAATTGGAAAGAACGGGGCTGGGAAAAGCACCCTACTAAAACTTCTTTCTAGAGTTACCGCTCCTTCTACAGGAAGTATAAAAGCGAGAGGAAGAATTGCAAGTTTGCTAGAAGTTGGAACCGGGTTCCATCCAGAACTTACCGGCCGTGAAAACATCTATCTGAACGGGGCCATAATGGGCATGAGACGTTCTGAAATAACCCGCAAACTCGATGAAATTGTTGACTTTGCTGGGGTTCAGAGATACCTTGATACTCCAGTAAAACGGTACTCTTCTGGAATGTACGTTAGGCTAGCATTTGCTGTAGCTGCTCACCTAGAACCAGAAATCCTTATTGTTGATGAAGTTCTTGCTGTTGGAGATGCTGAGTTTCAGAAAAAGGCCATTGGAAAGATGCAAGATGTATCGAGCGGTCAAGGACGCACAGTACTTTTTGTGAGTCACAATATGGCGAGCGTTAAAAACCTTTGCAGTCGGGCAATGCTACTTTCTAATGGAACTGTTACTTCCGCAGGTTCGCCAGATGATATTATCAATAACTATCTATCATCTAACGTATCTCAAAAACGGGTGCAGACTTGGGACCACGGAAGTCCATCTGACACTAACGAAATTCAAATCTTAAGAGCTGAGGTTGCTCGTTTATCAGACAGTACAGACTTAATATTTGTTGGTGATGGAGTTAAAGCAACTTTTCAGTTTCGTATTGACTTAAAAAGCGAAGAGCCGATTAACATAAGCTTAAACCTGTTTCATGTTAACGGACAAATAATATTCAATTCCGTCTCAAGCATAGTAAACATAAGGAAAGGTGTTCTTACTGCCGAGATGACGATTCCTACCAACCTCCTTAACAATGGCTTGTTTAGGGTAATGCTGATGGTGGTGAAGAACAGGTCTGTTGCTCTCTTTAAAATGGATGAAGCAATTGTGTTTGAAGTTCAAGACAAAAGAGATGAAGATGAAAAGTGGTTTGGAGATATGAGCGACCACCTAATTAGACCAGCCTTAGATTGGAATTTAAGCGTTAAGAGAAACTAGCGAAATGGTAATTTCAAGAATCTTCCAGGGCCTCGGGAATCAGCTTTTTCAATATGCATTTGCAAGAGCAACAGCACTTAGAAACAATACAACTTTAAAACTAGACACTTCGTTTTATGAAGATGCTGAGGTAACTCAATTTGGGTTTACCTACAAAAGAGACTTTGAGCTAGCGAGGTATAACGTTTTGCTAGACGAAGCAACCAGTACCGAAGTGCAACGATACACAGGAGCAATTCCACCTAGTATTTGGCAACGCATAAAATACAAGCTACAACCTAGCAAGCGTCCAGTTAAGATTACAGAAGACCTTTCAAAGTTCTCCCCGGAGCTCAATCAGCTTAGCGGAAACGTTTATCTCGATGGTTACTTTACAAGCGAACTCTTCTTTAAAGATTACGCAGCCATCATTAGGCAAGAGTTAACCCTTAGAAACCCAATGAATGAGGAAAACCTTGGATGGACAAAAGTGATGCAATCTTGTAATTCTGTTTGCATAAGCTACAGAAGGACCAATTTTGTAAACAATCCGTTACACGAGGTTTGCTTTATGCAGTATTATCTAGACGGATTAGAAAAAGTACAAGAGTTGCTCAATGAAGAACTAACCGTATTCATTTGGAGTGACGATAATGAATGGACCAAGGAGAACTTTAAACCAAACTACAAGTGTCATTACATGACACATAATTTCCCTGATTTTCACGAAGACCTTCGTCTTATGACGTACTGCAAGCACCACGTAATACCCAACAGCACTTTTAGCTGGTGGGCAGCTTGGCTTGGTGAAAGAGAAGGACAAATTGTGGTTGCACCAGAGCGCTGGCTTAATAGCACAGAGATAGAATACTCTCATGTTATTCCAGAGCGGTGGCACAAAATCAAAAATTAGACATGAAGGTTCTTGTTACAGGCGGTGCTGGGTTTATAGGATCTGTGCTTATTCCCGAATTACTTACAAACGGACATACGGTGCGGGTTTTAGATAATTTGTCTCCACAAATTCACGGAACAGACCCTTCTAAATCTCCTACTGCTAGCTTAATAAAAGACAAAGTAGAGCTTATTGTTGGAGACGTAAGAAATAGGGACGACTGGAAGAAGTCTC
>JBMYXX010000160.1:0-7044 GCA_049608805.1 Flavobacteriales bacterium
ACGGCTTTGCTTTCAGAATATGGGCAGCAGCGTCATCCAATGACGGAAGATGAGATTTACAACCTATTCAGAGACTTTAAATATGTAATCCCGCAAGGAAGTGTAATGGCCGCCTTAGGAAATCCATACATGTTGGCATCTCTGAGTAATTGCGTGGTAATTCCAGAAATTCATGATAGTTATGGTGGCATTATGTACACCGATCAACAGCTGGTACAGCTCTTCAAAAGACGTTGCGGTGTAGGTATCGATATGTCAACAATTCGACCTTCAGGATTACGCGTGAACAACGCAGCTGGCAGTACTTCTGGAGCGGTTTCTTTTATGGAGCGTTTCTCAAATACGACTCGCGAAGTTTCGCAGAATGGAAGACGTGGTGCATTGATGATTACCATGGATATAGCTCATCCAGACGTGGAAGATTTTGTAACCATCAAACAAGACCTTTCTAAAGTAACGGGCGCCAATATTTCCGTTCGTATTTCGGATGAGTTTATGGAAGCCGTCCGAGACAATAAAGAGTTCACACACCGGTGGCCGATTGAGGATGAAAATCCGAGTATCACGAAAAAGGTGAGTGCAAGAGAATTGTGGAACACCATTATTAAGTGTGCGCACAATACCGCTGAGCCTGGCTTGATTTTCTGGGATAGACAGCATTATTATTCTACTTCCTCGGTTTACCCAGGATTTAAGAATACGAGCACAAATCCATGTTCAGAAATTGCCATGCAGGGAGGGGATAGCTGTCGCTTGATAGCCATCAATCTTTACTCATTTGTAGAAAATCCGTTTACGCCTGAGGCTAGTTTCAACCACAAGAAATTCTGGAAAACCACCTACGAATCGCAGCGCTTAATGGACGATTTGGTCGATCTAGAATTGGAATCGATTGAACGCATTTTGGATAAAGTAAAAAGTGATCCAGAACCGAACCCAATAAAGCAGGTTGAAATTGAAACTTGGGAACTACTTTATAATGCAGGAAAAAATGGCCGAAGAACTGGTCTTGGGTTTACCGCCTTGGCTGACGCATCTGCCGCTTTGGGATTGAAATTCGATAGCGATGAGGCGCTTGCTGAAATGGAAAAAATGATGCGCACCAAGTGCGATGCTGAGTTCCAATGCTCCATTGACATGGCTATCGAAAGAGGCAAGTTCAAAGATTTTGATGCGGAGATTGAGAATACCTCTGAGTTCGTTCAAATGCTTCAAAAGGAGTTTCCAAACGTGTATGAGCGTATGATGCAGCACGGACGAAGGAATATTTCCATCAGCACTGTTGCACCAACAGGAACACTAAGTATGCTAGCACAAACATCTTCAGGAATTGAGCCTGTTTTTCTTACCAGTTACAAGCGCAGAAGGAAGATTATGGAAAGCACACCAGAGGCCAACGTTTCATTTATAGATGAGATGGGCGACCGCTGGGAAGAGTTCACGGTTTATCATCCAAAGCTGAAAACGTGGATGGGAGTTAACGAAAAGACGGATGACACGGGTAATCCTTATGAAGGTTCTACTGCGCCAGAAATTGATTGGATGCAACGTGTTAAGTTGCAAGCTATGGTTCAGAAGTACGTTACTCACTCCATTAGTTCAACCATCAACTTACCCGAAGATGTTAGCCAAGAAAAGGTGGGAGAAATCTACCTAAACGCTTGGCAGCAAGGCGTAAAAGGAATTACCGTTTACAGAGATGGTTCGCGTTCCGGAGTGCTTGTTTCAACCGAAGAAAAGAAAGAAACTGAGGCGCAAACAATTATGGAAACCCGTCCTCCGCGCAGACCTAAAAAGTTAGAGGCTGAGATTGTACGGTTCCAAAACGAAAAAGAGAAGTGGATTGCCGTTGTTGGGTTATTAGAAGGCAAACCGTACGAGGTTTTCACTGGAAAAACGGAAGAAGCATTTCACCTTCCGACTTGGGCAGAAAAAGGTTGGATTATTAAAGACCGTGATGATGCTGGCAACGCCCGTTACGATTTTCAGTACATGGATAAAGACGGATATCGGGTAACTATAGAAGGACTATCGCGCAGCTTCGATAAGGAATTCTGGAACTACGCCAAGCTTATTTCTGGCGTGTTGCGCCATGGAATGCCATTACCGTACGTGGTAAACCTTGTTTCTAGATTGAATCTGTTTGATGAGAACATCAATACATGGAAAAACGGGGTTGAACGAACCCTTAAGCGCTACATTCCTGACGGAACAAAGGCAGACCACAAGTGTCCTTCATGCAGCGACCCTGATGGATTGATTTATGAAGAAGGCTGCCTCAAATGCAAGAGTTGTGGGCATAGTAAGTGTGGCTAGTTTTTTACAAGCCGCTCCACCAATCTTTTGTTTTGTGTGGTTAACTCAATTAAGTAAGAGCCGCTTACCAGGTTCGATAAGTCGATAGACTGATTGAACTGTGAGTTGCCAGCAACATTTGCGTGTTTTTCAAAAACTTGCTTTCCTAGCACATCCATAACCCGAATGCTGAGCTCGTCTCCGGTAACTCCATCTACCGAAACAAATACAATCCCGTTACTTGGATTAGGGTAAAGTTTAACGGTAACTGGATTGAGTTCAGTTTCTGAAATGGATAATGTTTCGCCAATGTTGAATGTGTAGTAGAGGATTTTACCGAAGTCAGAATCGAAGTTTTTCAACGTACCTGGTCCAGATTGTCTTCGTAGCCTAATGTGTCCGTTGCCTTGGCTAGAATTGGCCCACCATTGCAACCCGTCTTCGCCAGTATCAGTAAGTTCTAGGGTGTAACACCCGTTTGGCAAGTTCAGTGTGTCTCTGTAATAAGTGTTGTTGGCCAAGTTGCTTCTTTCAAAAACAACATTGCCTTCCATATCCCGAATTTCGTAGCTATTCTCAAACCCATTGTTGTTCGTTTTTAACTGCACAACAAAATTTTCTTCGTAGCTATCAGAAAGCTCATAATGGCTCTTGTAAAAGTTGTTGTCGGCATTTTCATCCGTGCTGCCATTAGGTTCGCTAATGGTTACTTCAAACTGATTGCTGCCATCGCCATACCAGAAACCTATGTCGTAGATAGGTAGTTCAATTTGCTGACTTTCCAAAAAGTCCAGCGCTCCAGTCCAGTTAAAGCTCATTGTGTAGCCACCTTTTACTTGGTAGTTGATTTTAAGAGAGTTAAGGTTGGCTGACCCCGTGTTTTGAATGGTGATGATAGGGTAGTTGCAATTTGGATTGAAACGCATTTGCTCGGTTTTATCCGTTGGACGTTCAACCGAAATTACGGCTGCATCTGTGGTGAAGTTTGGTGCTCCGTACGATACAATTTGGTTAGAAACGTAGTAGTTACTTGTTCCCGAACCACTTGAAATTCCGTAGTCAATTTCCATTGTGCTTCCGGTAATGTCGTCTGGGTCAATCTCATATTCTAGAAGGTCAGAAGCTGCACCAGGACACCATCCAGCTCTATCATAAACCCAAGTCCCGCCCTGCGGGTAGATTGGATTGTCAGCGCATTCTGTCCAAACTTGCCACTCAACTTCTGGGCTGCCACCGTTAATGTTTAAAAAGTGGTTTCTCGGAATAAACTCTCCTTCTTGGCCATGTCCGGTAATTGTAGAACGTAGTTTGAACGCTGTTGCCTGCGGATGAAGCGTCAATGTACGCGGCTCAAAATATCGGTCGTTTAAAAGGTTGCTGTAGCTCCTGTGAACGCCTGGTTTCCAGATGTGTTGTAGTCCCAAAACATCTCTTGGAGGCGTGCCGTGAATGAACAAAAATTGAATATCTAGCTCTTCTTGATACGCACCAGCAAATTCCACCGATAAACGCTTGTCTCCACGGAGAACGGTGGTAAAATCGGTCATGTCAAACTCCCACATTTTGCCTTCGTCTCCAAGGTCTAACCCTATGCCGTATGGCGTCACGAAACTCATTATTTCAATCTTAGCAGGATATTTTTGGAAGTATTCTAGATCAGAAATATCAAGTGTATTTTCTGGAAGTATTGATACAGTTCCGCTTTGCGTTCCGGTCTCATCAAAAATTGGCATGCCGCCAGATTGATAGTATTGGTAGGTTGCTACTTCTTCTAAATCGGTTCCGTTAATCGCATATTCTGTAACCAGATTGGCAGTGTTTACCAAAGAGTCTAACGTTTCTGTGGTAACTGTAGAACTGGTGTAAACTCCTTGAATAACTCCCAAGTTTGGGATTTCAGCTACAGTAGTGAAATTCATGTTTCGTTCTGTACCATTCTTCTTCCTCCAAACAAATGAGCCCACAATTGTACCATTGTGCATACCAGTTTCGTCTGTTACAGTGCTTCCAGTTTCATCATCAAGCTTGTAATAAGCCATTAAGTCGCTATAGCTAGGGTGGGAGGCATCAACAGATTTGTGGAGGTAAGCTGTTAAATCGGTTCCAGACACGGCTGTATTCCAGATACGCACTTCGTCTAATTTTCCATCAATAGAGTTGTTTGAACCCGTTGCGCCAAGTATAAAACCATTCCAGTTTCCGGGTGCAGTCATTCCTGTTTTTGTAGCTATGAGAACACCATTTTTGTAAAATCTTCCAGTACCGTTTTCATACGTAAAAGCAAAATGTTGCCATTTGTTAAGCTCGATGGTGCCATCTGGTATGTCGGTTGGAGTCATTCTAGTAGAAACATCTGTTCCTACATACGCAGAACCAGCTGGGCTAACATGAAATCTAAATCCGCCCCAGTCGGTGGAGGCTTGCATGGACTGATTCCATTGGACTAAAGAATTAGGATAGACATTCCATTCTATGCTGAAATCTCCTGCGGGACCAGTGATAGATGGAATAGAAACATAGCTACTTCCGCCCATGCCTAAAGAGTAATCATTAGAAACAGACGCAATTGCATTGTTTGAAGATGCGGAGCCATTTACAGTGCTTGCTGCGGTACTGCCAGAGTGCGAGAATTCAACAATCAGGTTATCTGTACCATTCCAAGAAAAGTTATTGCTGAAGTTAAACTGATGTAATCCTGTGGAAGAAAATGTGCTGTTTAAAAAATAAACGGTGCTAAAACCGTCAAGGTTTGGTTGGTCTGGGTTCAAGGTTAATTCGGTTGTGCCTTTCAGCTTAATACGAAGGTTTTCTAAATCAGAACCTAACCCAGTTACATCTACGTTTAAACCGGTAATTTCTCCTGCTGTTAGGCCGCCATTTACTAGGTCTGAAGCCGAAATGAGATACTGAACTTTTGAATCTTCCTCTGTAAAAGGTGATGCTGACGGCAGCGCTCCAGAGCCGATGGTTGCAATTGTTTCGGAGGTAGTGTCGGTATAGGTTGTTTCTAGCTGATTGAATGAAAAATACGTGTATGTTGGTTGGGTTGTGTACGGGAATGAAGAACCGCTGAAACCACTGACTGTATAGTTGGGGTGTGTGGCTTTTACAGAATCTGTGCTTGCGGAATCGGTGATGAAAGTATTGCAGCTATAATCCCATTCTCCGCAACCTAGATTTGTATTGCTGCCAGAAGAAACAAGCGCATTTTTACAGCGCATGCGGTAGCGCATTAGAATTTGCCGATAATCTTGTGCTCCATCAGGAAAAGTAAATGTGTATGCTCTCGATGTACTGTCGAAGGTTAGCGTTTGGAGTAGGGTAGTGTCTTGCGCTAGTGTAATATTGGCAAGTAGAATTGTAAAAAGTAGGGAGGTAAACGTTTTCATTTTAATCTTTTGTTTGTTTCAGAGCAACTCTCTTGCTCAGCGGTAAGATGTATGTCGATGCAATAACTCGCGTTAGCAACAAAATTATGTATTTCAGAATGCTTGCCTTGGCTGCAAATTCTGTTTTAAGAATTGAGCGCTAATTGTTCAAGTTAAGGCTGTCCACTACTTGAACAACATCGCCAGTGGCGTAAAAATCAAGCATAATGAAATTTGGTTTTCGGTTGTTTTCTTGCCAACAGTCTAACGCTCTATTATAAAGAAAATCGAACTGATTGATTTCTTCTGCAGCATTTGGCTGTGGACTTAGAATGGTAATGAAATGGTTTAGTTGGTAGAAGTACCCGTCTGGATTGCCTCTATCGTAGGTGCAATCAAAATCAGAAGCGTTTTGGATGTCATAATTTACGTCAACCGTATAATCCCAATACGAATGATAGCCTGGGTGTTGGTCAGCATCGCTATTGGTTGTGAGAATGAACAGACGTTTGTTGGAGTCAATCATTTCTAACAGGGTAGGGAATTCTTCTCCGTTGGTATGGCTAAACATGTAAGCTGCAAGGCCGGTAGATTGAAAAACTTCGTCCATCTGAGCAATAGAAGCTCCAGGTTCTATGGTCATTAAAAGCACTTCTCTGGGATTGTTGTCTAGGAATGTCTTAACCGTGTTGAGGTAACTCGCAAACGAAACGCATCCCAGAAATGGGTCGCCATGGTAGAGGTACATGCCATCTGCACCGCCACCACAACTAAAGTTACCTTCTACCCAGTAGGGCTTAATGCCAAGACCTCTTACTCCAGCGGCAAGCTGTTCTCCAACGGTTCCGTTTTGATTTGCTGCTAAAAACGAGAAGTCGTCTGTATTAGCATGAGAATTATGGGTTAAGGCGAAAACAATTTCATCAAAACGTTTAGTGCATAATTCTGAATGACCGTTACAAGGTTCTGGCACTAGGCCACCAAGGTAATTACCTTCTATGTAGGCGTGTCCTAGGCTAGTTTGCGTTCCTGTGGTATCCTGATTTTGATAGCACTCTGGCTCTATCTCGTCTTTGCTGCACCCTGAGGTGAGTAGTTGAAGAGTCAATACCACAACCGTAAGACTTACGAGTAATCTTGGCGTAATGTTCATTGCAGGCTAAGATATCTGAAATTGTCGAGAATCGGTTTTGTGGTTGATCGTTCGGTTGCCTCAAATCATGGAGACTGGTTGTTTTCAAAATTCAGCCTCATTTTGCAATGTTGTAGGCGCCTTTTTCATGAGGGGTTTAAACAAAAAAAAGCCTTCCATTTCTGAAAGGCTTTTAGCGGTCCGGACGAGACTCGAACTCGCGACCCCCTGCGTGACAGGCAGGTATTC
>JBMYXX010000161.1:0-7030 GCA_049608805.1 Flavobacteriales bacterium
AGTCGGCAATTACATCGGCATCGCTGTCTTTTGCACAACCATTTTCATCAACCTTGGCTCCTTTTGGAGTTTTCGCACATTGATCATCAAAGTCGTTTACTCCATCTCCGTCAGAATCTGCCATTTGCATGGCGTAGAAATCTACGTCTTCGTAGTATTTAGTCTTAGCGCTCTTGGTGTTGATTTTTCCAACCCCAATGCTGTAACTCACAGAGGCAGAAGTGAACAAGAACATGTCGTTCCGAGAATCTCCTTTTCGGTCCCCTTCCCCAGCGTCAGAAATATTGTCAATAAGGTCGGTAAACGTGTAATAGAATCCTGCGCCTAGTTTGGCACTTAGCCTTTTACCCATTTTAAAATCGATACCTGCAGAAACGGGAATTGAAAATGTGAATTGGTCATACTTCCCTAAACCATCTAAATTTTCGTCTCTTAAATCGGTTTCGTAAGTGTAATCTCTTTGAAGCTGTACTGCCTGCTCAGCATTTGCATCATTTTCATCAAGGCTCATAATAGAGCCGTCTTCCCAGTAGAAATATTGATTTCCATTGGCATCTCGCATGTCAGACTTACTATCGAAATTGATGAAAGCGACTCCAACACCTATGTAGGGTTGAATAATTCCTGGCTTTTTGTAAAGGTGATTGAAGTTGTAGCTAACACCTGCGCTTCCAATAAATGTCTCGGCCTTAAAGTTTAAATTTCTACCTGCAGCACTACGCTCATTAATGCCGATGTTGCCGTAAATCACGTTTAAATCAACATCAAGGTATCTGTTAAGGTTTGCACTTCCTTTTACTTCAACTCCGTAAGTGCTGGTGAAAATGTGTGAGTAATTGTTGTCATTAACATCCCCGAAAAACGTAAAAACACCTGCACCAATGCCAACTCTAGGAGCCAGTAAGGCATCCGTTCCTCGGTTGTCTATATAGTACATATCGTTTTCCTGAGCAAAACTGCTTAGGGTAGAAAAAGTAGCAATAAGCAGGAATTGTAAGGCTGTTTTCATGGGCATTTTAGCACAAATTCCGCTAAAAATAACCAAAGATCATTCTTGGTCAAAATAATAGTCAATCAGGTTCTGAATGTCCTCAACCGTGCGTACTGCTTCACCCTCAAAAAGCAGGTCAATAAAGTGCAAAACCTCATCTGGAGAAATCCAGCCATTTTCGTTCAAATCTGCCCAATGAAATCCGCCAGATTTCTTGGGAGGAGTATTCTCAATTTCCTCGGTAGTTGGTGTTTTTTTAGGTTCAGAACTTGTGTTGGAAGAGGCTACGTTGGCGTCTGGTTCGGTAGTTTGGTTTTTGGCCTCTTCGGGAATTAGAACATTAGTAGAATTTTCTTTGTCTGAACTGGCCAAGTTTTGGGAAGAAGTCTGTCCCTGTTCAGTACCGTTTGCGAGCTCATTTGGCTGGTTAGATAACGCTTCGGTAAGTGCGCGTGCACGAGATTCTGGAATAGCACCAGTTTCTGTTAAAGAATCAATTTCTTGCTTAAGTTTCGTTTGGAGTTCGTCCAGATTTGCTTGATCTTCTGCGTTCAGGTCTTCAGATTCCCTAACGAACTCATACAAACTCACCCTGTCTTCTAACGCATTAAGCTTCTGTTTGGCCAATTCAGCTTCTGTAGCTTGTGTTTCTGAATCAATATCAGAGGTAGTAGCAGAATTGATATCGACCAAACTTTCGGTCACTTTTATAAATCCGGCTGAAGTTTTAATTTTTAAGGCTTCTTCTTTAACCAGGGCAAGTTTGTCGAGGTTGTCTTCAATAGCATCAACTGTTTGCGAGCCAGTCTTGTCATTTGAGCCCTCGGTATTTAGAGATTGACTTGCTGACGCAATACTTTTCAGCTCTTTTAAAATTGCGGATTGAGATTCAATCGCATTCGTAAGATTCTTCTTCTCTTTAGAAGAAGGCTTTTTATTGGTTGATTTTGCGCTCTCTTTAAGTTCATCAATCTTCTTCGCAACTTCTGTATTGTTTTTCTCTACCGTAGAAAGTTCAGAGGCAAGATCCTCGCTTACCTCAACCTTTCGAGTATTTGCAAGAGTAGGAGATGTACTTTGCTCAATTATTTCAGATGCACTTTTCTGCTTGGCTTCTTCTAATGTTAAGCTCTCCGAATTGGCTTTTGCCAAAGTGGCATTTTGGACAGAACTGTTCTCCAATGCTGACTCACTGTGCGAGCCTTCACTGTTATCGGCAAGAAGCTCGAGTTCTGGCTTTTTTGGTTTACTTGATGGCTTTGTTTGGCCAAGGAAAACGGATAGTCCAATTGAACCATACAAGTGATTATCGTTACCTGCTGACCCAAGTCTATCGCCAGTACCACTTTCGCTTACGTTATCAAGCATGTCGCTAAAGTTGAGGGCATAAGCAAATGCCGCATTAACCCCAATATTCTTGGTTATTTGAAAACGAATGCCAGCATTTATTGGAAGACTAAACGCAGTTTGAGGGTACTTTCTTAGTCCGTCTAAATTTGCGTCTCTTAAATCGGTTTCGTATTCAAAATCACGAGAAAGAGGTGTTGCCTCACTCTGATTAATTGAGCCTTCTGCTTCAGCGTAAATCAGACCATCGCTCCAATAGTTGTAATCTGCACCAGAACCATCTTTTAAATCTCCTTTTGAACGAAAGAAAATTGCTCCAATGCCAATTCCTACATACGGACGAATTAATTGCCTTCCTGAAGCATCTGGTTTAAGAAGCGGGTAAAAATTATACTCAACATTTAAATGCTGACTGAAAAGTGTTGTTCTGAAATTTAGGTTGGTTTGGTTGCGCTGTTTCTCTCCATATACGGTTCCTGTATAAAGGTCTAGCGTAACGTTTAGGAATTTTGCTGCTCCTTGGGTTATGCTAAGTTGGTAGCCAAATTGCCGAAAAGGGGATGGGCCTTCTTTTGCAAGAAGGACGTCTGACATTAGGTGATTGAAACCAAAATTGATACTGATAGTTGGTAACGGAATCATCACGTTATCCTTTGCCAGTAAACTGTCATTCTCAGTTTGAGAAAGTACAGAGCCCCACGACAGAACAAGTACAAGCAATACAGATATTCGGATTCTTTTCATTCCTAATAACGAAATGTTAAGGTAAAAAATAACCCGGGTTGTAGCCCGGGTTAAATCTTAATACTATTTCAGGGTTAGAATTACTGTCCAGCAATTTCTAAAGCTTCTTTAACGTGAATTCTACTTCCATCATTGTAAGATGTAACGAAAGGTCCTTCTACATTGTTGCTGTCTCTTAGCTCGTTGCTAAACGTTTTAGCAGGACGATAAGAACCAAATTCACCAATAACATACTTAAACAATCCTTCATGTTCCTCAATTACAACATCTTCAGATAGCCCATACTTTTCTTTAAAGAATGAAGGGTCAACCTTATTCGGTCCAGCCGCTACTTGAACTCGGAAGACTAGGCCAGCCTTAGATTTCATCATTGCATCATTGTAGCTAGGTGCTTCCTCTTGTGCAGGGGCAGCTTCTTCTACAACTGGTTCTTCCGCTACTTCTTCAACAACCTCACCAACTTCTTCCACCACTTCCTCAGCAGCCTCTTCTACTACTTCTGCCGTTTCTTCAACAGCATCAACCACTTCTTCAGAGGTTTCTTCAACAGATTCGGCAACTGGTTCTACAACCTCAGCAGTTTCTTCTACAACTTCAGTTGTCTCAACTACAGGGTCTTCAGATGCAACTTCGACTACTGCCTCTTCAGCAACTTCTGCTACTTCCTCTACTGGAGTTTCTTCTTCTGGTGCAGCCTCTTTTCTAGCAGCTTCTGCAGCTTCTTCCTTTGCTTGCTGGTCTGCTAAGATTTGAGCCATTGCAGCTTCCTGCGCAGCATCAGCTTGGTCAGTCTGAATAGCAATAATGTCTTTCGGGATAATGAACTTCTCTGTTTCGTTATCTTGTATGTAAGCGAAAGTTCCTTCAATTATTTGATTTCCGCTAAGCGATTCATCAATATTGACTTTGTAACTAACAGTAAAGTCTTCGTTTGGAAGTGCCATCCAAAGGAATTTTACTTTTTGGTCTTTAAAAGAAAACGTTGCATTAGCGTTTTCGGCAGGCAATGCACTAAAACCAGGAGGTAAAATTTGTTGAAGTTTTGCAAACCCTGAAACATCGCCTTTTGCAACATTAAGTTCCATTGTGAAACTTCCACCGGGTACGGCTGTTGCTGGTAGTTTAGTAGTTACAGCAACCTGCGCCATTAGACTTCCTGAGTACAAAATGGCCGCAAACGTTGCGATTATAGTCGATCTTTTGATCATGCTGTTGGTTTTGTTTCTTGTTAAGGTGGCTAAGTTATTATTTTTTGCTATTGATCAAAGAAGAAGTCAATCAAGCCATTTATATAGCTAGGTGAAACGTCTAATTCTCCTTCGAAAAACAAATCAATGGCGCCATAAACTTCTTGAACCGAGACTTGTCCGTCTTTGTTGACATCAAATTGCTCGTAGCCCATTAAGTCATTAGTAGATGAGGCTGATATGGCACTGGCAGATTTTGGCTTTTTTGACTTGTAAATTTTAGCTAGGTCTGGATATACTTCATACATTCTTGCCCGTAGGGTTGCAAGCGTGTCATCTTCAGAATAGACAATCATATCGTCCGTTAGTCCAACACCATTTTCGTCAACATTTAAGTCTGGTTTGGTGTTTTTCTCTTTGTCTGCATAATCATAAACGCCATCTCCGTCTGTGTCTAGCGGACATCCAGATTCGTTAACAGCACTTCCTTTTGGTGTTGCTGGGCATTCGTCAATTTCGTTTACAACCCCATCTTCATCATCATCACCTTCAAGAGAAAAGAACTCTACATCATCATATATGCTGTTCTTCTTCTTTTTCTCGCTGAAGAAATCAAAATGGTAGGAGATAGCAGTAAAAAGGAACATGTCGTTTGCGGCATTTCCTTTTCTACCCGTTACACCGTCTTTAGTGTAATTGTCAATCAAATCGGTAAACGCGTAAGAGAAGGTTGATGATAACCTAATGATAGATCTGTTTGAAACTCTAAAGTTTAGTCCGAATGTAACAGGTATTGCAAAGGCAAACTGAGCATATTCTCCTAAACTATCGAGGTTTGCTTTACGTAAGTCGGTTTCGTAAACGTAATCTGTTCTAAGAATTTCGGCTCCGTCATTTGCACCTCCATCTACAAAAGGTAACGAACGAATAGTTCCGTCTGCCCAGTAATTGTAAGCAACTCCGTTTTCGTCTCGTAAATCTCCTTTAGCATCAAAGTTTATTGCTCCAACTCCAACGGATATATAGGGATTTAAAAAGCGTTTAGGAGGAAGGATTCCTGCAAAGTTGTAAGTGGCGTGTACGTTAAACGAAACAATGTCGGTACTGAAGTTCCTGTTTTTGCCTAATTCAACAGAACGCTCTCTCGCTGTGATTTTTCCGTAGGCTACATCGAAACGTAAACCGAAAGAAGGGGAGAAGTTCTTGATAACACTTGCCTGAAATCCGTAGTTGTTAATTAGCGGATTGGTTCTTTCGTTGTTGTTTACCTCACCGAAATAATTGAAAACACCTGCGCCTAAACCAATAATTGGTTTGTAAATGGTGTTTTTGTCGTTCCACGCTTTGCGGATGGCCCGTGCAGAATCTCGCTTTGCTGTCTTGTTAACTTCGGTTTCTTCAACTGCACTAGAGGTATTGGCCTCGTCTTGCGCGAAAGCACCAAAACCGAATCCTGCGATTATTAAGACTAAGAAACTCCTGTTCAACATTTGATTTATTGGTCGAAGAAGAAATCGATTAAGTCATGCAATTTAGCAGCAGAGAAGTCAAGTTCCCCTTCAAAGAAAGCATCAATTGCCCAAGTAATTTCGTCTGCAGAAATAAAGCCATCAGCATTTTGGTCAACCTGAACAAAATCTCCAAGTTCCTTACTTCTTGCTTCTTCTTTTGGTTTTTCTAAAGAGTAAATATTTCCAACTCTAGGAAACTCCATGCTTGGGTAGGCTTCGTAAATAATGCTGTGTGCCAAGGCATTTGTGTCTCTTAAAACAATGAAATCTGGGTCAATGGTTAAGCCATTAGCATCTACCATCGCAGAGTCTGCAGATGTTTCTTCGTCTCTGTAATCTGGCACACCATCATTATCAGAATCAAGCGGGCATCCAGATTCATCTACAGCAGCACCGCTAGGTGTGTTAGAGCAGATGTCTTCAATGTTTTTAACTCCATCTCCATCATCATCAGCTTCATCAATAGCCAAGAAGTCAAACGAATCGAACATTGAAGAGTCTGGCTTAGCTTTTTTGGCAGCAATATGATATGCAAATCCAACTGAGGTATATATAAAGTGGTCAGTCTGAGAACGATTTTTATATCCATCTAAATGGTCAGATAGACTCCAGTAATATGTTGCACTTATATCAGCATGAAACTTACGGCCAAACTTGTATCTAAGTCCAAGACCGAAAGGAAAGGCTAAAGCACCAGTTTCTAGTTCGCTGCCGTCAAAAGATTCTTCTAAATCAGTTTCGTATTTGTTATCAATGTCAAGAACATTGGCAGATCCAAGGTTTTCTGGGGTTTTATCTCGGTCTCTTACCGTGCCATCATCCCAATAATGGTACTGAACTCCATTTTCGTCAAACAAATCTGTTCGTTGCTTCATTTGAAGAATGTAACCAACACCACCAAACAGGTACGGAGACCAGTTAGATGCTCGGTTAATGAATAAGTTGTTGTCTAGGTAAACATTGATTTTGAAATCGAGATTCATGATTTCGGTTTCAATGTTTCTGTTTAGCAGGTTCATGTTGTCTGCTGTAGAAGCGTAAGGTGTTCTTTCAGAAGTGCCAACCCAACCGTACAAGAAGTTAAGTGAGAAACCTAAGGCGCTGAACGTTCTGTGCTCAATTCCTGCATTAATTCCCCATTTCCAGCTTGCCACATTGTAGAGGTTTGCACCGTCATTGTAATCATCGTTAATAAGGGACAGGTTACCGCCACCTACGTAGATGTAAGGCATCTTATTATCGTAATACGG
>JBMYXX010000162.1:0-7000 GCA_049608805.1 Flavobacteriales bacterium
CTATGTGTTGGAATTCTACTTATTCCTATGTGCTTAGGATTGTACCAGCAATTTGGAACAGAAGGTTTAGAATTCTATTTCTGGACTCAAAGCTTTGGGAGAATTACAGGAGACAGTTCTTGGCAAAATGACACAACGCCTCTTTACTTCTTCCATGTTTTTGCTTGGTCATACTTGCCATGGGTTCTTTTAGCCGTTGCAGCATTACTTACCGAACTCAGAAACTTTCGTGCTAACCTCAAAAAAGACCACTCAGAATTCTACCTAATTAGTGGAATTGTATTGGTTTGGGCTGCGCTTTCTATGTCGAGATTTAAGCTACCCCACTACATTTTTGTTGTTTATCCGCTCATTGCCATTCTTGCGGCTAAATATGTAAACCAGCTTCAAAAATTCACCATCTGGGCTTGGGTACAATTGGTAATTTCTACGTTAGCTGTTTTGGTACTTGCAGCATTGCTCTTAATAAGTTTCCCAGAAGGCGGTTGGATGATTCCCCTAGCGCTATTTGCTTTTTTGGCCGTTGCATTTGCTTACTTCTTCATGTCGTATCGCTCTTCGCAGGTAGTTGTTCCCTCATTCATAATGAGTATTGCAATTGGGGTCGGTTTAAACGCCCATTTCTATCCAGAACTACTCACTTACCAAGCCAATGCTCAGGTAGGAAAATGGCGTGTAGAACACAACACCCCTGAGGACAAACTACTTGGTTTTTCTACCGGAGGCAGGTCTTTAGATTTCTACAACGGTGGTATAGTTGCGTGGCTAGATGATGTAGAAGCTGCCGGCAAAGCAATAGAACCAGGCATAGTTATCTATGCCAGTCAAGACCGTTACAACGAATTAAAAAAGCATGGCTTGCAGCCTGAAAGGGAACTCGTCTTCAACAACTTTGAGGTACAGCGGCTTAGCGTTGGTTTCTTAAATCCGAAAACGAGAGAAAACTTTCTTAACAAGCGTTACTTGCTCTTTTACTGAGCCAATTGCTGAAAGGCAATGTAACTCATCAGCCCAGCTCCAACTTCTAAGCACCTCTCATCAACGTTAAAAGTTGAAGTATGTAAGCCTGATGTAATTCCATCAGCCTTGTTTCCAACACCTAACCTGTAAAAGCAGCCCGGCATATGGTGTGTGTAAAAACTGAAGTCTTCTCCAGTCATTCTCATGTCTAAGTCCACCACATTTTCTGCACCTAAATACTCTTGTGCTTTAGTTTGCGCAAACCCAGTTACCGCTTCGTCATTATACACATACGGATAGCCCACATCAACCCTAAAGTCGCAGGACCCGCCCATAGAAGAAGCCATTTCCTCGGCCATTTTTTTCATGATAGAATGCGCTTCCATTCGCCACTCTTCGTCCATGGTTCTAAAGGTTCCTTGTACCCGAACCTCATCAGGAATTACATTGGTTGCACCATCCGCCAAAACATGGCCAAAAGACAATACACAGGGAACTCCCGGCTTGGTTCTTCTACTTACCAATTGCTGCAATGCCACAATAATATGAGACGTTATTAGCACCGGATCAATGTTGTAATGCGGTAAAGCTGCGTGACCACCTTTTCCTTTCACGGTAAAATGAACTTCGTCTGCAGATGCCATGTACATTCCCTTTCTGAAGCCAACTTTTCCGACTTCCAATTCTGGCAGTACATGTTGCCCCACGATAGAGCTTGCTTTAGGGTTTTCGAGTGCCCCTTCCTTAATCATTAACGATGCGCCTCCGGGTAGTCTTTCTTCTCCTGGCTGAAAGATGATTTTTACCGTGCCTTCAAACTCATCTTTTAACTCGCTGAGCGTTTTAGCAACTCCCATAACGCAAGATGTGTGCACATCATGTCCACAAGCATGCATTACTCCCTCATTCTTTGAGCAATACGGAATATTGTTCTCTTCAAGGATTGGCAACGCATCCATATCTCCACGCAGCGCAATTACTTTCGAATTCGGATTCTTGCCTTCAATATGCGCTACAATTCCCGTTTCTACGTAACCGTTCTTGTAAGGAATTCCCCAACTATCTAACGTTGCGCAAACGTATTTGCTGGTTTCAAATTCTTTGAAAGAAAGTTCCGGATTGGCATGTAAATGCCTTCTAATGTCAAGTATTTCCTGACTGTTTTTAGCAGTTATCTGCTTAATTCTATCAATCATTTACTGAACAACATTTTAAGAGACGCCAACAACATTACAACGCCAAAAACACGTTTCACTACTTTTTGATCTAGCGATATAGAAAGCTTGCTGCCAAAGTAGCCGCCAATTACAAAGGCAGCTGCTATAATTAGCGCTGCGTAAATGTTGGTATTGCCAGTCTTTTGGTAATTGTAAAAGGCCAAAATTCCGATTGGTGGGAGCATTAGGGTTAAACTGGTTCCTTGTGCCATGTGTTGAGAATAACCCAAGAAAAAAACCAGTGCCGGAACAATAATAATTCCGCCACCTACGCCTACAAAACCACTTAACAGCCCCGCACATATTCCGATTAAAAGTAAAATGAGAATTGTGGTTGGTTCCATATTTGGCGGTTTAATTTTCATCAGAAATCCATACTGAGCGAAATGTACCAGAAGCCATCATTTATAGCTCTGTTTTCTACTCCCCAAGCGTAATCTAATCGAATAAAATATCCAAGGAATTTGGTTCTTGCTCCTACCCCAAATCCGCCAACAATTGGCTCTCTTCTGTTTTTAACGGTAATAAGCACAGAACCCTGTTCAATTTCCTCTCGGTTAAGCGAGTTTTCATCCGAGAAAGGATGAAGACCTGTCCAAGCGGTACCAATATCTCCAAAACCCACAATTTGAAAATTGTACAAGAAGTTTGACTTGATAGGGCGATTAATCAGGTATCTGAATATTGGCCATCGTAACTCGCTATTAATTACAGCAAAGCTGTTTCCATTTCTAATATTCTGCGGATGGCCGCGCATGTTAGTGGCCAAGGCTTGGAACCCATAATTCTGAGTAAAATCTACCAGAATATCATTATTGTAAGTAGGCGCAATCCATTGATCAACGCCACCTAAGAAATAGGCCAATTTCTGCTTGCCAAAAGATGTACTTGCCGCTAGTCGGTTTGCCCAAATCAACTCTCTATGAACCTTGATGTAGTTTCTGGCATCTACGCCAACTACAAACAAATTATTAGCCTGCTTATCAATCTCTTGAAAGTACTCGGCAAAAATCTTTAAGCGTGTTCCGCGATAAAGGTTGAGCCCCATTGGAAGCGTGTTATCAAACACATACTCCAGCTTAAGACCACCAGTCCATTGCAAGTCGTTTGGCCGAAGTAAATTTCGGTCTGAAGTGCTCTTGTAAACCGTTTCGTCATTCCGTCCAAGAATGTTTCCTCTAAGCGCAGAGAAGTCACTAAAAGGCCAGTTCATTTTGTACGTAAGTGTATAGGTAAAAACCTGAGCTACTGTAGATTGCGAAATGACATCTTCAATTGATTGTCGATGAAAAACGAGCTGTTTATCTAACCTCCGCTTAAAATTTTGTGCCGAAATAAAGACTTCATTCGTGTTCAGGTTTCCGGTAATTCTGAAACCACCCACAACCTTATAATCGTCTAAAATGTCTGTAATTCCGGTTTTAAAAAACCCGTTTAAACCAGGATTATTAAAAGAGCCTCCACCCGTAAACTTTTGGTAGGTGCTGTTTACAAAAGCATTATCGAGCTGCGTTACTACGTACTCACTTTTAAAGGCTACATCATAATTTCTTTGGGGCGGCAACTGCATCTCTAACGACACATCCTGAACGGCTTCCAAAGCTGCATGAAGGCTATCAATACGCGCCATTACCTTCTCACGCTTCTTTTCTCTTCTTGTTTTTGCCGGGCCGTCTGACAGCAATTTTGGCGAATCTTCTTTTGGATTGGTTGTCCTCTTTTCGTCATCGCCTAGCTCTGCATCAAACTGATAGTCATAGATGTTTATCTCGCCCTGTGTTCTGGGAACTGTATCAATCTTTGGCGTTGGTTTGGTTACTACAATAGGTTCTTCTTCTGGTGTAAGAATTGATGTGCGCTTTCGCTTCTTTTTTGGCGGCTCTGCGGCTTTGTTTCTGAACCCAGAAAAGCCAGCATCGGATAACACTTCCGCTTTTTCTGCATCGCGGTCTTTAATTGTTAAACGATAATTGCCCTTTGCAAAAATGACCTCAGCAATTTTCCCGTTAGTCGTATCAACATCAAACTTGTTAATGTTTCTTGGGTACTGAGTTAGTGGCTGTGAGCGAGTAAAGTAATTGTAGTGAATACTCGTGTCTATGTAGGCAATGCTGCTGTCTAATTTGGCCAAATACCGATTAAAAACTCCTGTTTGATTACTCAAGTACGAAAGGCTGTTTCCATCATATTCTTGCGGTGCAATCTCATCAACAAACGGTGTGTTGGTAACGCGCCTCAAGGTTTGCTCATCAGACTTTCTATCGTAGATAAAAATGTTGTGGTCTAAATTTTTGGGTAAAATATTTAGGTCAAATTGCTTGATGGTGTCGTTGTTTCTATCAGAACTGAAAATCACTTTTCTAGACCTATCCATAAACCTAGCATCAACATCAGAAAAAATATCGTCCGTTAATTTCTCGTAAACATTAGAAATGATGTTGTAGATAAACACATCAGACTGGCCCATTTGCACCGCTGTAAACACAAATTCTCGACCATCATCAGAATAATCCATGGAAAGAATTTTCTCGAAATAAAACAGCTCTCGCGAGGTGCGCTTATTGGTTGTAAAATCGTACTGAATGAGTTTGATTTTCCCTTTGTGCTCTGTAATAATTGAAACCAATTTATTGCTCGGATGCCATGCTAAAATCGGATAACTATCATCCAACTTAGTGTGTGCTCTATAGCCTTGTCTATAAAGTGTTTTCTTCTTTTTAGTCTCTAAATCGCGCAGCTTAACCTTAATTCTGCCCATGTCGTTCCAGACATAAATCAATCGTTTACCATCTGGGCTAAGTCTTGGCTCGTCAATTACACAATATGGTTGAGGGCGTTTTCTAACCTTGTTTAGCGGCTTTCCTTCTGGCAGAAAAAACTTGTTCTCCTGCTTGTAGTACATATTGTCGTAATAATGCAGCCATTCCGCAGCTAGGTTTTTAAGCGAAACTCCCAGCACAAATAGAAATCCATTATCGGCATTCCGGCTTACGCGCGTCATGTAAAGTATGTTGCTAACCACCGATTTACCATAGCTCTCAACCACGTATTTCCAGATAGAGTGGCCGCCATAACGGGCGTCTTTTCCGGTTAGCTGACCAAACTTTTCCCAGCGACCAGACATTACGGCATCTTTTACCTCATTGTTAATTTCTGAATCCCAGTCTTTAGAAAGATAAGAAACCAAACCTTCTACATACCATTCTGGCAAATTGAGCAGCGTATTGTTCCTAATTACATCCTTAAAACTTCCGCCATACATCATTTGATCTAGCATTACGCGCGCCAAACCAGCCCGTAATTGCTCCTCGTAATTCTTGTAATCTCCATCAAAATGGAGCATAAGTTTTGTGCCAACAATTGAGGTGATACCACCCGTATTGTATTGCTGATCGGTAGCCAGCCCAATGTTACTTTGCTTTTGTTCAGAAAGCTTATTGTAGATAATTACCTGAATCCGCTTATCAAGCGAATAATCGAAGGTTTTCTCTAGGTCGTGCAGCGCTCTATCGCTTGCCCGCATGGTGTATTCTGCCAAGTTTTCGCCACCCTGATAGAAGTAAACATCAAACCTATCGAACCGATAAAAGAACCAATCCGTTTTCTCGTATTGAACTCGGTTTTTACCAAATTCCATCTGAGAACCATTGTAAAACTGTCCGAACGATTGAAGCGAAAAAAGCACACTAAACAAGGCAAGCAAAGCGGCTTTTGCCGCCTTGTTTCCTACCATAGATATGTCAGTGAAAAGTTGCTTCATTTTTGAAGGAACGTAAAGATACATTTCTTGTTCCTGCTAAACTTGATATAAGAACAGTTAGCAGCCTGAAATAGTACTTTTGCACGCCATAATTAACCGTATGAACCTCAAGAAATTCACTTTCAACCCGTTTCAAGAAAACACTTACCTCATTTGGGATGATGAGAAAAACTGCGCCATAATTGACCCTGGTTGTTCTGATGAACATGAACGGGAAGAGCTGGTTGGTTTTATCGAATCGGAAGGACTAAAGCCAGTTAAGTTGCTTAACACGCATTGCCACATAGATCATGTTTTAGGCAACAAATTCTTAGCCGAGAAATACGGATTGGGATTGGAAATGCACAAACTTGATTTACCTGTGCTTAACGCTGTCCCAAATTATGGCGCCAACTTTGGGTTTGATACCGGAGAAATGATTCAGGCATCTGTTTTCTTGGAAGAAGGCGAAACGATTAACGTTGGTTCGATTGAGTTGCAGATTTTATTTGTGCCAGGCCATTCGCCAGGGAGTATTTGCTTCTATCATGTTCCTACCAAGCAGGTTATTTCTGGCGATGCACTCTTCTACGGCAGCATTGGAAGAACCGACCTTCCAGGTGGGAATCACGCTCAGCTTATTGCTGCAATCAAAGCTGAACTTTTGACTTTACCGGAAGACGTTCAGGTTCATTCTGGCCATGGGCCATCAACCAATATTGGGTTTGAGAAAAAGAACAATCCGTTTCTTCAATGAGGCTGGTAATTCCGCTTGCATTAGCTTTTCTTCTCTTCATTCCAGACGCTATTTCTCAAGATAGAAGGCCGATAAAAGTTCTGACTTGGAACATTTACATGCGTCCACATTCCATCACATTTGATGGACAATTCAGGAGAGCAAAAGCTATTGGGGAATTACTGAAAACAGAGGATTATGACATCATTCTATTTCAAGAAGCGTTTGGAAAAACGAGCCGTAACAAATTGCGCAAAGCACTTGGCGGAGAATTTCCGTTCGAAATTGAACCAAAAAACAGAAAGAAAACGGTTAATTCTGGTCTTTGGATTCTGAGTAAACACGAAA
>JBMYXX010000163.1:0-6948 GCA_049608805.1 Flavobacteriales bacterium
TAGACCTTAGTTTAACGACAAAGTCTGAGCAGCGAGAAAAGAACGTAATCTTAAACAACTTGCTGCGCCAATTGCGCAACTATGTAAATGGTATTGCCCTACGCTGGAAAGTGGTTTATGGTGCCAAAAACTATGTGGTAGAAACGAGTACTGATGGCCTTGCCTTTGCTCCTATTGCCTACCCTAGCGCAGCCAATATGGTTGTTAAGGGTTTAACAATTGGCAAATTCTATTACTACCGCATTGCGGCAAATGGTGCAGCAGGTTTAGGTTCGTTTAGCGTGGCGTACAAAGCGCTTGCAAGCTAAGTTTGGCTCAATTACATGGCGCCCTGTCTGCCTTTTAACATATCGCTGTTGCCCGCAGTGTTGTTAATTGGTAGATGGGGCGCTTTACCTTTCCTTCAAAGAGATTACATCGCCTTAAGCCAACGCTCGGCATCCTCAACCTTGGTAAATGCTTTTAGAGGGTACGGTGGGCGATAAACCTTTAAGAGAAGGTCAAGCAAAATTTGGGTGGCACGCGATTCAAACACAACTGCCTGTGCTTTAAAAATGGTTCTTGACTCTTCGTGCGTTTTATAAAGATTACGAGCAGACTTGGTTAACAGTAACTGCTTGTCTCCTAACACAAACAGCAATTTTATAGGAAGTGCATCTGCCAGTTCCTTTAACACTTCCAGAAGTTCAAGCATATCTTCTGCTGTAAACGACTCATCTTGTTCGGGATAAAAACAGATGATGCCGTCAGGCCTTTTTTCAAGTCTATTTAACCGAAAATAGCTCTGCTGCATTTACAATTCACTGATGGGTTTAATACAATGTAAGGCTTTTAAGGTTAATGTTTGACTGTGGTTAGTGTTCGTTCTGTGCCAACAGGTCTAAGGCGTTTTGTTTTTGATTGATGATAGAATCCAATAAAAAAGGCCATCAATACTGATGACCTTTCTCATTGAAAACAGAACTACTATTTGGTTAGAATTACTCTTTAATAAGTTGCTTACTAGCCAAACCATTAGCGGTTTGTATTTGTAAAAAATACATGCCTTTGGTTAGGTCAGACACATCGATTGTGTTGGTAGTAAAGGCTAAACTTTTTACTGTTTTACCTGCCACATCTACAATTGTAATTGACTCAATTTTCTCATCTGTCGTAACAGTAAGCTGAGAGCCAACCGGATTAGGATAAAGAACTAACTGAATTTTCTCAGCAGCCTCATTTATACCCACATTTTGGTTAGAAATGGTGATTACAACATTGCCAGTTACTCCCGAAGCATCGTTTGCTGTAGCTACAACAGTTACCGTTCCGTTGGTGGCTGCTGTTAGTAATCCACTTGGGTCAATAGTTGCAGAACCTGTTCCGTTGGTAACGCTCCATGTGTATGTACCATCAGTTGCATTGGCTGGCAGCACGGTTGCTTCCATTTGCAGTGTGCCTCCGTTAGTAGTAATGGTAGATGCTCCGCCTTGTCCTTGAACGGTGATTGTATTTACCAAAATGGCACTTGAAAGTTTCCATAGCTCGAATCCATTTGTTCCGTCACTAGCACTAAAATATAGATCTGTGCCAATAACTTTCAATCCACTTGGGCTTGAACCTGCACTTCCTGGATTAATGTCTATGAGCGTAGTAGTGGTTCCATCGTACTTCCATAGTTCGGTTCCATTTGTTCCGTCAGAAGCTCTGAAATAAAGATTTGCACCAAATACCGTAAAGTTTAAAGGAAGAGAACTTGCACTTCCAGGATTAATGTCCACAACTGTAACAGCAGTACCATCATACTTCCAAAACTCATTACCAGTCGTCCCATTTTCAGCACTAAAACAAAGATCTGTACCTAGCACCATTAACTCGGCTGGAAAAGAGCCTCCTGACCCTGGATTAATGTCTTGGACTAAAGTAGCAGTAGTTCCATCATATTTCCAGAGTTCAGAACCAGTTGTTCCGTCTTTAGCTATAAAACAAACATCTGAGCCAAATGCCGTAAACCCATAGGCATCAGAACTCCCTGACCCAGGGTTTATATCTTGGATTAAAGTTGCCGTAGTACCATTATACTTCCATACTTCAGTGCCATTTACTCCATCATTGGCTCGAAAATAAAGATTTGCCCCAAGTGCTTCAAAGGCAATTGGTGAAGAACTTGCAGATCCAGGGTTTACATCTTGGACTAAAGAAGCAGTGTTTCCATCATATTTCCAAAGTTCAGCACCGTTTATGCCATCAGATGCACTAAGATATAGGGTTGAACCTAAAACTGTTAAGTATGAAGGAAAAGAACTTCCACTCCCAGGATTAATATCAATTAGGGTAGTCGTGCTTCCATCATACTTCCAAAGCTCCTTACCGTTTATCCCATCATCTGCGGTGAAATATAAATTTGTACCTATAACCGTTAGTTCGTTAGGAACAGAAGAATTTGTTCCAGGATATATGTCAATTAATGTTGCAGTAGTACCATCAAACTTCCAAAGTTCATCTCCAGAAGAACCATCATTTGCTCTAAAATATAGATTTGTACCTACAGCTGTCAGAACAACAGGACTAGAACTACCTCCTCCTGGATTGATATCTTGCTCTAGAGTAGCGGATGTACCATCGTAGCTCCAAAGTTCAAATCCATTTGTTCCATCATTGGCACGGAAGTATAGGTTTGAACCTATTTCTGTAAACCACGAACACGAAGAATTTCCTCCTCCAGGATTAATATCTTGAACCAGTGTTTGTGCATTTACTCCTTGGCCAAATACCGTTAAGGCAATAAGACTTAGTACAATTTTCTTCATGTGATGTGAGTTTTTGTGTTTAACCAAAAGTCCCCAATAGATTCGCAGAAACCTTGTTTTTGAACTTGAAACTTGTTTCAATTAGGCTAATTGAGACAAGGTTTTATTTGTTATTGCAGAATCATAGTGGCTTTGCTTCTTGCGTTGCAAGTCCTTCAAACTTTCTAAACCTTGAGGGGTTAGCCTGTATAGCAGCCAATAAAAAAAGGCCATCAATACTGATGACCTTTCTCATTGAAAACAGAAATACTATTTGGTTAGAATTACTCTTTAATCAGTTGCTTGCTAGCCAAACCATTAGCGGTTTGTATTTGCAAGAAATACATGCCTTTGGTTAGGTCAGATACATCTATTGTGTTGGTAGTAAAGGCTAAACTTTTTACTGTTTTACCTGCCACATCTACAATTGTAATTGATTCAATTTTCTCATCGACAGTAACTGTAAATTGAGAAGCAACCGGATTTGGATATACAGCTACTTGAATCTTCTCGGCAGCTTCATTAATACCTACATTTTGGTTAGAAATGGTGACAACAGTATTACCAAATACTCCAGAACCATCGTTAGCTGTAGCTACAACGGTTACGGTTCCGTTGGTGGCCGCAGTTAGTAGTCCATTAGCGTCAATAGTTGCAGAACCTGTTCCGTTGGTAACGCTCCATGTGTAGGTATCGTTATCTGCATAAGTTGGTACCACGCTGGCTTCCATTTGCAATGTTCCGCCTAGCACGGTGATGGTAGATGCTCCTGCTTCTCCTTGTACGTTAATTGAACTTACATAATCAGTAACGCAGTTTGTGCTGAAACTTACTCCACTACTAATGTTTGTCCATGTTGCTTCAGCGGCTGCAACATTATCAACATCAATGCAGGTCAAGTTATTACTGGTGGCATAGAAATATGAAGTTAAATTGCTTGTGGTGCTTAGGTTTTTCATGTTTAGAACAGTTAAATCGTTGTTCTGACAATTAAACCCATATAACGATGTGTTGTTACTTACATCTAATGCTGTTATGAAATTATTTTGACATGTTAATGTGTTTAAATTAGTACAAGCTGTTACGTCAAGGGTTACTAAGTCATTCTGAATACAGTTAATTTCTACAACCAGTGGGTTTTGGCTAAAGTCTAGTGAGGTAATGTTGTTTCCACCACAAGAGAAACTTAACAGCCCAATGTTTTGACTAAGATCTAAGGCGCCTATGTTATTAGCGTTGCAACTTAGATGTGTCAAACCTGGATTCTGAGTTAAGTCCAAGACACTCAAATTGTTTCCTACACATTGGAGGTTTGTTAAAGCTGTATTCTGAGTGATGTCTAGTGCATTGAGACCTGCACTGCTGCAATTCAAATAAGTTAAAGCCGTGTTGTTGCTTAAATCTATGGTGCCTAATGAATTGTCGCTACAGTTAAGAGTTGTTATGGCATCAAAAGCCTCTATGCCGGTTAAGTCGGTTATTCCAAGGTCAGAGCAATCAAAGTAATCCGTAAAAGCATGTGCCTCGTTTGTCTGAATTTCACTATCCATATTGGTGTTAATAGCTGTGTTTGTCACCAAAAAGGTTTTGAACGCTGGATCGGGAATGTTTACCGTTGGTTGAGCTATGGCTCCAAAACCAAGTGTTGTTAGGGCGATAAGGTTTAGTACAATTTTCTTCATGTGATGTGAGTTTTTTTGGGTTTAACCAAAAGTCCTCAACAGATGTCTGAAAACACATTTATTGAACTCAAAATCTGTTTCAATTAGGCTAATTGAGACAAGGTTGTTCTCAAAAGAGAACGAAGAAGGCTTAGCTGTTAGAAAGGTAGTCGGTGGGCGTAATGCCTTTGTATTTTTTAAAGGCGCGGTAAAACGTGGATTTACTTTTAAAACCTACATCAGCCGTAATGGCTTCAATGGTGAGGTTTTTATTCTCTTGTAGCAATTTGAGAGACGCCTCTACTCTTTTAGAATTTATCAAATCGTAGAAAGTGGTATCCATCTTTTGGTTTAACGTGATGGATATTTTATAGGCCGGAATACTTGTTAATGCGGCCAACTTAGCTAAGGAAATATCAGGTGTTTTGTAATAATCGTTGCGGTTTAGCTCGCTGGTTATTGACTCCTCAATCTTTGCTTGTTCCTCTTCAGATAGCTCTATTTTAGACTTGCCCTCTTCCCTACTTTTTAAGGAATCACCTTCCTCCAAATCAGCTTTTTCATCAGCCATTTTTAGAGAGGTGTTACCAAACTTAGACTCCAACAATTTACTAAGCTCTTGCAGCTCTTGTTTGTTTTTAATCAGCTCGGTTTCTAGCACGGCCGCCTTCCTTAGATTTCCTCTAATAATTACAGCAATGAAATACGTGAAGCCCGAAAACTCTGTGATTGTCCCGATTTTGAAGTAAGAAAACGGATCACCAGGCAAAATAGTGGCATGGCTATCAACCAACCCCAGCATAACAAATCCGATTAAAAAACCATATGCTATTAGGTAGTACTTGGCTTGCAGTGTTCTCTTTTTAAGGGAAATGACAATCATGGAAACGGTCACCACTATCCAAACAAACCCAAACAAATTCTCTAGCATGTGCAGATGACTGATAGAAGAACTGAAAAACAAGCATTGGTAGAGAGTAACGCCACCAAGGAATACAATCAGCCCCCATTTGAGAAGTTTGTAAAACTTGGGGTAAGTGAGGTTCACATCCAAAAACTTAGCGGTGAATACGACCACAGAGAAAATCCAAAGTCGGATACTCAAGAACATAAGGTGGTCAACAGCAACATGACTCAGCCCCAATCCATACATCGAACCTTCTACAAACAAGTAAAAGAGACAACTAGATAGAATGTAAAAGCCATAGAAGTAATAGATTTTATTCTTGAGAATGCTCCAGTGGAATATATTGACAAGAAGTAACATTCCAATTGCAACGAAAAAGAGAATATTAAAAAGCTTATTTCGCCCCGTAATAACCTGATATGAGTCAATCTTCATCAGCTCTGGAGTGGCTTGTAGAATTCGGCCATCGCTGTGCGTTGAGATGTAAAACGTAGCCTTTTCATGAGGCTCCAAGTTTATCTTGAAATTTGGTTTTGGGTTATTGAATGAGCGGTGGTCGTTGAGGGCTAGGTCCTCAATAATTGTTACGGGGTTTATCGTTTTGGTTGCTGTATCCAGCTTGTAGAAACGGTAGTTCCTGTTAATCAAATCACCCATCATAACGATGTACGATTCAAACGCATCTCCGTTTGTGATGTTGAGCTTTATCCAAACATTTCCTTCGTAAAAACCGAGATCTAAACTCTCTTGGGGCTTGAAGTTGATTTGGTCAAAATACTCTACTCCATGTTCCGAATTAATCGCTGTTTCAAAAGAATAATCAACCGCAACCTCTTGCTTCTTAGCACAAGAAGACATAGCCAACATGCAAACCAATAGCAGGAAATAGGCAGGATAACTTCTCTTCAACTTTCGCAGCAATTACTTCGAGCTATTCTTGTTTAGGATAGCACGCTAAAGTTAACCACTCCGATATATAGAAACGAAAACTAAAGTTGGGCTGATTAGGATTTAGGAAAGCTACGGATGGGTGTCCAATTGCAAAATAGCTTCAACCAAGCTTGAATAATTGTTTATTTATTTTATTGCAACAAGGTTGCATGTTAAATACGAATTACTACATTAGCCATCGTAAACAAAATCATTAACAAACTCATTTAATTATGGCAGACAAATTTTCATTCTACGATGTAAAGAGCAAAGAAAAATTCGAATCTGACACTTACGATATTCGTGAGAAGAACGGTCGTTATTTTGCAGTTACAAAATCACAATCAGGACCACATGAGTGCTGGAGAGTTCTTTCTAAAGCAGACGGAGAACGTTTGAAAAAAGGATAACCCCGATAAAAGAATTGTGAACCCGATTCGGCATTAGCTGGGTCGGGTTTTTTGTTTCACATTATTTGAGTTTAACAGACAAAGGAACCTTAACCGTTATCACGAAATTTCTTCCTTGTTCCGGAACGTTTATCAAACGATAGCGACTTAGGTGATTAAGATATGGTTGGTTGGTCAGGTTCTGTACCGAAAAACGTAATTGTATACTAGCATCTGTTTTCTCAGAAGATTTGATTTTATCTAAAGACTTTAATGTTGATGCCTATGATCTT
>JBMYXX010000164.1:0-6919 GCA_049608805.1 Flavobacteriales bacterium
AAGATGGAGCAGACGGAGCACAAGGCCCAGCAGGTCCAGTAGGTCCAGCAGGAGCTGATGGACAAGACGGAGCAGACGGAGCAGACGGTGCCACGGGGCCAACAGGAGCAACAGGTCCTTTGGTTGTAGGAAACATTAATGAGACTTTAAGACATAACGGATCGGATTGGGAAGCAAACGACTTTCTATACAACACGGGAACAAATATTGGAGTTGGAACAACCAACCCTAGCATTGATGTCTTACTTGATTTACAAGGCACAGTTTCTCAAGCTAGATTAGTAGATACTGATGAAGGTTCTGAGTTATGGTTATCTGCCCCTGGCGATGGTTACACAGGTGGGGTAGGAATGAATACTGACCACGATTTACCATTGTACACCAATAATATCGATCGTATGACGATTAAGAATACAGGTGAAGTTGGTATCGGTACGGCAGCTCCTTCAGAGCAGTTTCATACTACAGATGGAGTTAGGTTCGAAGGTTTGCCAGGAACAGGGGATTTTGTAGGAATTGACGGAGCAGGAGTTCTTTCAAGAGTTTCAGCAGCTTCTGGTCCAGCAGGTCCAGCGGGTCCAGCAGGAGCTGACGGACAAGATGGCGTAGACGGAGCACAAGGCCCAGCAGGTCCAGCGGGTCCAGCAGGCGCTGACGGACAAGATGGAGCAGACGGAGCGCAAGGCCCAGCAGGTCCAGCGGGTCCAGCAGGAGCTGATGGACAAGATGGAGCAGACGGAGCACAAGGCCCAGCAGGCCCAGCAGGTCCAGCAGGAGCTGACGGTCAAGATGGAGCAGACGGAGCGCAAGGCCCAGCAGGTCCAATTAATCAGGTTGTAGGTGGTTTTAGGTCTCTGAATACAGCGTATTCAATTAGTACAAATGGAGCCTGGACGAATACAGGGATTTCGGTTACTGTTACTTCACATGGAGAGCCTGTCTTTGTAAGCTTGGCCGGTCACATGGTTATGGAGGCAGATTATTGTGGTCTAGCAGTAAGAAGAGCAGGAATAGAAATTGCTGGTGGCTTCGAAGAAGGGTATGATTATGCTCTTGCAGGCTGGGGTGCTACTGAAAAGACTTTAACCGTTACAGGAGTTGACCTTGCAGCACCAGCGGGAAGCAATACCTACGAAGTATGGATGTATGTAACTGATGGTGGTGCTGCCTCATTCTTGTGGAACACAAACTTATCGGTAATAGAAGTTAACAATCAATAATCATTATCAACAAAAACGTTGTTTAATATTTAAAGAATTAATAGGATGAAAAATAGTTTAATAGTGTTAGCATCAATATTTGCGTTTGTATTGGTTGGTGGAAATTCGTTTGCTCAGGAAACAAGTTCACTTCCAGCTTCTGTGTCTGTAAGAACAATGCAGGGTGTAGCTTTGGGAACTGTGATGTGCGAAGATGCTTCAGGAAAAATGGCTGCATGTTCAGGAACAATAGAAGAAACCATTCTTGGAATAGTTACAAATACACCATACATCACGCTTAATAAGCCATCCGAAAAGGGAGCGAGTAGATTTATTTTCGATTCGTTTGTTTCGGCTGATGCTGGTAAAATTGAGAAAGGCGATTATTTGGTAGCTGGGACTGATGGAAATTTTGTTAGAACAGAAAAAGCCAATTTGGCTTACGCCATGGCTCTAGATAATGTGGATTCTGGTCAAAAGACAATTCGTGTCAAAGTTTTGAGCAAAAAGTAAGTTCACAAAACGAAGTAGTCTACCTGATAATCAATATTATCTATTATGAAACAAACATTTATTAGACCAGTTTTTTTAACACTGCTAGCGACTTTAGCACTAACAACCGCTAATGCCCAATTTGTTGTGTTCAACAACGGAGCAGAAGTCTCAGTTCGTCAAGGCTGTATTGTAAACATCAATACGGGCGATTTAAATAATGACGCTGGTACAATCGATAACCTAGGCAGAATTACCGTTGACGGTGATTTGGTGAATAACGATTTGCTCACTGGTGGCGGAGGTGTTACAGGAACATTTAGCGTTTCTGGTAACTGGGAAAATAATGCTGTTTTTAACGCAGACCAGTGTATCGTAAATCTTAATGGAGCAAATCAGCTAGTAACTGGTTCAGTTCCTTCTGGGTTTTATCATCTGAATTTACTTGGTACAGGAGTTAAAAGGTTAGACTTAGATGCATCAGTTTCTGGTAACCTTCAGCTTAACGACCGAGAATTTGCAACAGACAACAACACGTTACAAATACTTAATACTTCATCTCTTGCGGTAACGGAAGTAGGTGGTTTTGTAAGTAGCACAGGTAACGGTAGAATGTCTTGGGCAATGAATAGCACAGACTCCTACACATTTCCACTCGGAAGTAGTTTAGGTACCTCAAGAATTCGTCCTTTGGTAATTACGCCAAACAGCGCATCTCCAAACACGTTTGCAGCAAGATTTGTAAATAACGATGCAACCGCAGATGGTTTTAACCTAGCCGATTTGTCACCTGATTTATGCAATATCAATGATTTGTTCTACAATCAAATTGATCATGTTTCTGGAACAGATGCAGCAGATGTTACACAGCATTTTGTTCTTGCAGATGATGGTGACTGGGAGCTTGGTACTCACTGGCAAGGCTTACCGCAATGGGAAGATATGACCGGAACAACGGTTGGCGTTAGTGGAGTGTACAACACCATTACCAACTCAGGTTGGACAAACTTTAGTAATCCAGCATTTGCTTTGGCAAATGCTTTACCAGAAGTTAGCGTAGATGCCATTGCGCCACTTTGCGAAATTGCGGCACCAGTATCTCTGTCGGCAACACCTGCCGGGGGTACGTTTACTGGTCCGGGTGTAAGCGGTGGAATGTTTGATGCCGCTGCTGCTGGCGGTGGAACTCACACGGTAGTGTATTCTTATACCAACGGATTTGGTTGTTCTAATTCTGCCTCTATCGATATTGAGGTTGGAGATGCGCCAGTAGTTACAATTACTTCTAGTAACGGTGGTGCTCTTGAACTTTGCGATGGAGAAACAATGGACTTAACCGCAACACCTGGTTTTGCAAATTATGAATGGAATACGCTTGAAACAGATGAAAGTATTACTGTTTCTACAAGCGGACAATATTCAGTTACAGTAGAAGATGCCAACGGATGTGTTGGAACTTCAACCATAGCTAATGTTACTATTCAGCCAAATCCTGCACCTGTTGCAACTGCTAACGGACCACTTGTTTTCTGTGAAGGAGAAAGCGTAGTCCTTTCTACAACAGCTAATCAAGGGTCTTATTTTTGGGATGGTACAAATGGAATAAACCCTACCACGCTTGTAACTGAGTCTGGAGATTATTTTGTTACCGTTACAAACGTGTTTGGGTGCGTTGGAGAGTCCAATGCATTAACGGTTGAGGTTACGCCTTTAGATGAAGCTTTCATCGTGCAAAACGGGAACGATTTAACCGCTGACCCACCCGGAGCTGGCTACCAGTGGTTTATTAATGGCGACCCAATTCCTGGGGCTAATGACGTAGATTTTACTGCAATACAAAGTGGTAACTACCATGTAGAGTACATCGGACCAAATGGTTGTCCAACGTCAACTTACGTACTAGAGTTTACGCTTCAAACAGGAGTTGAAGAGCACAGTATATTCGATGTGTTGGATGTGTATCCAAACCCAGGAAAAGGACAATTTACTATACGAGGTTTGCTGCCAACTACTGAAAATGTAAGTATTGAGTTAACCAATATGTTAGGACAGTCGCTTCAACCTGCGGTTATCATCAATAACACAAATAACTTTAATCAGTCAATGGATATTAGCCAGTACGCAAATGGCGTTTACTTCATTAGAATTAAAGCGGCAGACAGTAACGTTACTGTGAGATATATTAAAAGTTAAAGGAGTAGGGTACAATTCCCCGATATCCAACACTTTTCAATTAGGCCCGTTCAGTTTCTGAATGGGCCTTACTTTTGTAGCGTGTTTAAAGAACTTTTTTTCAGTGCAATTGTCCCTGCAAGTTTTGTGGTGATTTTGATTTTGGTTAAAGTGATTGAGATAACATTCGGGGTTAATTTTGTTCAGTATGGCGTGTTTCCAAGAAACCCTTCTGGTTTAATTGGCATTTTAACTTACCCGTTTATACATTCTGGATGGCCGCATTTACTCAATAACTCATCGGCCATAATGGTGCTTGGTACCATGCTTTTTTACTCCTACAGACAGGTTGCAATTAGAACCGTTCTTTGGGTTTACATTATGAGCGGGGTTTGGCTTTGGATAGCTGGTAGAGCTAATTTTCATATTGGCGCAAGCGGAATTGTATATGCGCTGTTTGGTTTTCTATTTATCAGCGGATTAATTCGCAAGCATCTAAGGCTAATGGCCTTGTCTTTTATGGTGATTTTTCTCTACGGTAGTTTGGTTTGGGGAATTTTCCCGATGGATGAGAAAATCTCTTGGGAAGGGCATTTGTTTGGATTACTATCTGGAATAGCTGTTGCCATAGTTTACCGAAAGCAAGGACCGCAAAAGCCTAAATATTCTTGGGATTTTGTGGAAGAGGAAGAAACGCCAGAATGGTTTCCTGATGCAGAGAGAGACAGACGAAGGCAAGCCGAAGCTCAGCTAGCCCAACAAAAACAAAAGGAGTTGGAGGCGCAGCAACATGATAGTCCAAAAATTAACATTCGGTATGTTTTTAAAAGGGAAAAATCAGAAACTGATGGAAACAAAAAAGGTGAGCAATAATGCTCACCTTTTTAATGTCAAATTTTGGGCTGATTAACTGTTAAGCATAACGGGCATAACCAACATTAGTAGGTTTTCTCCTTCAACAACAGATTCGCTTGGTAATAAAATTCCGGCTCTGTTTGGCTCAGACATTTCAATTACAACTTCTTCTGTTTCAACGTTATTAAGCATTTCTATCAAGAACCTTGAGTTGAAACCAATCTCCATGTCGTCTCCTTTGTAGCTACAAGTTAGACGCTCATCAGCGTTGTTTGAAAAATCTGGGTCTTCGGCAGAAACATGTAGTTCGCTACCAGCCATTTTTAAACGAACCTGATGTGTTGTTTTATTAGAGAAGTAAGAAACACGTTTAACCGAGTTCAAAAATGCTCCACGGTTTACCGTCAACACGTTCGGGTTTACCTTAGGAATTACAGCATCGTAGTTCGGGTATCTTCCGTCAATTAATCTACATACAAGTACCACTTCTCCAAAGCTGAATTTTGCATTGGTTTCGTTGTATTCTATGGTAACGTCTGCCTCTTCAACTGCAAGAACATTCTTAAGAAGGTTCAATGGTTTTTTAGGCATAATAAAGCTTGCTCCACCTTCTGCCTTGGCATCGGTTCTTGTGTACTTCACCAATTTGTGAGCATCTGTAGAAACAAACGTGATATTGTCTGAATTAAGCTCAAAGAAAACACCAGACATAACTGGTCTTAACTCATCATTACCAGCGGCAAAAATGGTTTTGCTTACGGCTCTCGCCAATAAGTCTGCTGGGACCACGGTTGATGCTGCCGCTTCAATTTCTGGCGATTTTGGAAATTCCTCACCATTTAAACCAGCTACATTATACTCACCGTATTCTGATGTAAATCTTACAGCAAACGTTTCTTGGTTAATTGAAAACGTAATTGGCGTGTCTGGGAAACTCTTGAGCAAGTCAAGAAGAATTTTAGCAGGAATGGCAACTTGACCTTTTTCTTTCGAGGTAACCTCAAAACTGGTGGTCATGGTTGTTTCCAAATCTGAACCTGAAACGGTCAATTTGTTCTCGTCAATTTCGAATAGAAAATTATCGAGAATTGGAAGCGTGTTACTGGTGCTTACAACTCCGCTAATTGCTTGTAAGTTTTTAAGCAATAACTGACTCGATACTATGAACTTCATGTGCGTATTTTTCGATTGGGACACAAATATAGATTAATGCACGTTCGAGCAATCTGTGTGTTGAAAACTATGAATTAGTTATCGCGTCTAAGCTTCGGGTCTATGAACAAAGATTCAATCGGAACTGTCAGCCTATCGAACGTGAAATATTGAATCAACGCAATTTCGTCTTCATTTCCGTTGATTACACCATGCATTCTATCGGTATCCCAAATAAGTGGTTTACCATCTAAATCAATAGCATCTGGGTTTGCCGGAATTCTGTAAGACCTAACCGATCTAGTAATTCCTTTAGCGTCTGTCATGGTTACGGTGAAAAACGGTGGAGAATTAACAATGCTGTCAACACGATTGGCATCATACGGTTGAATTCCTTCAAAATTTACGTTTTGGTAGTTAAGCATGTAGCGCTTTACAAAAACGGTATCCATGTTAGGAACCAATTTTTCTGACGGAAACATGCTGAAGAGTTGAACTTCACGTTTCTCGTTGTGTGTTATTCTGAAAGAACGTTCAGGTTCTGTATGAAACTCAACTTTAATCTCCCTAATTTGTGGTAAGCGATGGTTGAAGATTCGGCTATTTCTCCACTCTAATTCTTTGGTCATGTACCTACTAGAGAGGTAACCGTAAAATCCTGGAATATGACAGATAAAAGGCGTTCTAGAACCTTCAATCAGCATGTATGTTCCCATGTTGTCTTTGGTGGCATCGCCAACGTAGTAGGTTTTTTCTAAATCGTTTCCCTTGTAGATTTCAACTTTGGTTGATTTACCTGCTAAAAGCTTCACAATATTATCGTGAGCCGTGTTGGCCACAGGTGCTTTCATTTCAACTCGGCTAATGGTTTTTAGCAATAAGTCAATGGCGTCTTTTCTAGAAGTGTGCGTGCCGTTTACAATCCACTCATTGTTTTCTTGCCGTTCTAAAAGAACAGTTTGGCCGCCTTTATCTGCCATAAATACTTTGGTAACCTCGGCTGTGTCTTTTACTGCAAAATTGTGGAGGTCTGGTTTGATGGTTCCTGT